>WGCT01000357.1 GCA_015493625.1 Draconibacterium sp.
GCGTCAGATGTGTATAAGAGACAGATGTAAAAGATAACGTTTAAAGATTTATAAAGTTTTCTAAAATTTTCGCTCCAATTGTTCCGCTTTTCTCGGGGTGAAACTGGGTGGCAAAAAAGTTGTCTTTTTGCAGCGCAGCACTGAATGAAAGAATATAGTTGCAGATTGCTGCGGTATCGTTGCCCAAGCCGGCAAAAAACGAATGTACAAAATAAACGTATTGATTTTCAATTTCCTGCGAAAATAAATTGCTCTTTAAGTTTGTTATCGAATTCCAACCCATGTGTGGAACTTTAGTAATGTACTCTTCGCCCGGTTTTGGAACGAAACGTTTTACTTTCTCGGCGAAAATGCCCAAGCATTTCGTGTCTCCCTCTTCGGAGTAGGCACACATTAATTGCAGCCCGAGACAAATTCCAAGCACCGGCTGTTTTAACGAAACAATCAGCTCGTCGAGTTTCTGTTCGCGCAGGTATTTCATGGTTGTGCTTGCCTCGCCAACTCCCGGAAAAATTACTTTGTCGGCATTTCGTATTTTTTCGTGGTCGGCGGTAATTTCGGCATTTACACCCAGCCGGTTGAGTGCGTTGTTTACCGATTCGATGTTTCCGGCGTTGTATTTTATTATTACTGTTTTCATTTTATTAGTGCTTAGTGCATAGTGCTTATTGTCTTGTTCGTAGTACTTGTTGGTACAATGAATCCTGTTTATTTTAGGTGAATTATTTATTTATACTCTTAATTAATGCTTTAATCATTTTTTTAATCTCGGTTGATTCCAAAAGTATTTAGTTGAATTCTTCAATGGAAACAAACTCAAGGTTTTTAGATATTTCTAATTGTGTTTGTAATTCAAATAGTGAGCCAATTGAAATTCTTAAAAATCGAACAAATTCATTTTTTGTATTTCTACCAAAGCCTTCTGCAATATTTGACGGGATTGAAACTGAGGAACGTCTTATTTGTGAAGTTAACCCAAACTGTTCGTTTTGAGGGAATATAGAAGTATTAGTATAAATGTTTGTAACTAAATTCATTGCTTTTTGCCACACTTTAAGTTCTCTGAAACTATTCATAACTATATGTTTAAAAAGATTTATAAAAATTAAGTACTGTATTTTCAAAAGAAAAGTCGCTACTATGAACTATGCACTAGATACTTCGCACTATGAACTTTCCAATAACAATTCAATTACCTCTTTCATTTCGTTAAACTCATCTTCTTTATAGAGGCGTGTTAAATAGGCGATTTTACCATCTTTGTCGATTATAACATTTCGGGTAACTCCCGCATTTTTTGCTGCAATCGAATAGAATATTTTTGCTCCGGGGTCGAGGGCCAGCGGATAAGTTACTTTTATCTCTTTTTTAAATTGAACTACTTTTTGTAGCGGTTCGTTCATGTCGATTCCGAAAAGAGCAAAATCGGGGTTGTTTTTGTGTTTTTGCCAAATTTCGCTTTCAATGTGTGGCATCTCTTTGCGGCAAACGCTGCACCAACTGGCCGTAAATTGCAGCATTACCACTTTGCCTTTTAACTCGCTTGTTTTTATGGTTGTTCCGTCGGTTAACCGAAATTCTGTTTCGGGAAATTGGTCGCCCTGTTTTACAATATAACCGTATTCCTCTGGAATATTTTGAGTTGGGACTTTTGTTAGCTGTGCAAAACTGCCGAGTGAAATGGTAATCGTAAATAGTAGAGAAAGTATTCGTTTCATATTGTGTAATTTATTCAAAGTAATATTCCGTTTAAAGTTTTACTCTCTTGTTCTTCCCCTTTTGGGAAGGTTAAGAGGGGCTTTTTAATTAAATACAACCGTTCTGTTTTTATAAACCAGAATCTTTCGTTGCAAGTGTTTATAGACTGCTTGCGAAAGTACAATTTTTTCGAGGTCGCGACCTTTTCGAATTAAATTTTGTACTGTATCTAAATGGCTGCAACGTGTAACATCCTGCACTATTATTGGCCCGGCATCTAAATCGGTGGTAACGTAATGACTGGTTGCGCCAATAATTTTTACACCGCGCTGGTGTGCTGCATGGTACGGTTTTGCACCGGCAAAGGCGGGTAGAAACGAGTGGTGAATATTGATAACTTTATTGGGGTAGTTTTTTACAAAACCTGACGAAAGAATTTGCATGTAACGCGCCAAAACAACAAAGTCAATGTCGTTCTTTTTTAATAGTTCCAGTTCTGCAGCCTCTTGCTCTGCTTTGTTCTCTTTGGTAATGGGGAAGTGGTAGAAATCAATTCCAAAGCGTTCGGCAACGGGGCGGAGTGTTTCGTGGTTACTAATTATTAGTGGAATTTCAACATTCCACTCGCCGGCAGTGTAACGTGCCAGGATATCGAAAAGGGCGTGTGGCATTTTCGAAACAAACAGTGCCATTTTTGGAATGTTTTCCGAAAAATGGATGGTCCAATCCATATCGAGTTTCGAAGCAATAAGTGTGTCGAAATATTCGCCGATTTTATCTTTTGGGATGGAAAATTTTTCAAGCTCCCACTCAACCCGCATATAAAATATCTTTTCCTGGCGGTCAACGTGCTGCCCGAGATAGACAATGTTTCCCCGGTTTTCGTTTAAAAATTCGGTAACGGTGGCCAAAATTCCCTGCCTGTCGGGGCAGTGAATCAGCAGTGTTGCCGTATTTTTTCTCTCTTGTAATGGTTTTATTGTTTTCATAAAAATTTTGTTTTTTACCGCAGAGTTAGCTATGTTTTACGCAGAAAATCCAGAGAAAATTCTTCTCCAAATACCCTGTCGTTTTACTCTGTTGCCTCTGTTGTTAATCTTTTTTAAAGCGTTCCTTTTGTTGAAGGAAGTTCAAAATTAAAAATATCTCGTTTAACGGCCATTTTAATTGCTTTGGCAAGTGCTTTAAAAATGGCTTCAATTTTATGGTGTTCGTTTTTGCCTTCAGCTTTAATGTTGAGGTTGCAAAGAGCGGCATCGGAGAACGATTTAAAGAAGTGCATAAACATTTCGGTGGGCATGTCGCCAACCATCTCTCTGTTAAATTCGGTCTCCCAAACTAACCACGGGCGGCCGCCAAAATCGATTGCTGCCATTGCCAGACAGTCGTCCATTGGGAGGCAGAACCCATAACGTTCCATGCCCAGTTTATTGCCAATGGCATTTTTAAATGCCTCGCCAAGTGCCAGTGCTGTGTCTTCAATGGTGTGGTGCTCGTCAACTTCGAGGTCTCCTTTTACCTGAATTGTGAGGTCAACTCCACTGTGCCGGCCAATCTGATTTAGCATGTGGTCGAAAAAGTTTAGTCCGGTTGAAATGTCGCAAACACCCGAGCCGTCTAAATTTAGTTGAATAAAAATATCGGTCTCTTTTGTGGTTCGTTTAATTTCGGTAGTTCGTTGCGGAGCTGCTACCGTTGCATAAATATCGTCCCAGTCGGAAGAAACAAGTACACATTCATTGGTCAAATTCTGTTTTTCGAGTTCGTTAACCAGTGTTCCGTCGTTCAGCAAAATTCCTTTCGCGCCGAGGTTTTTGGCCAGTTTAATATCGGTTAACCGGTCGCCAATTACATAACTGTTTGCCAAGTCGTAATCGCCACCGGTGTATTTTCCCAGCAGCCCCAGACGGGGTTTTCGTGTGGGTGCATTTTCTTCTGGGAAAGTCCGGTCGATAATAATATCGTCGAAAACTACTCCCTCATTCTCGAAATCCTGCAATATTTTATTTTGTGTTGGCCAAAAAGTATCTTCAGGAAACGATGTTGTTCCCAACCCATCTTGATTGGTTACTATTACCAGTTCGTAATCGAGGTTTTTTTGAATAAAATAGAGATTGCGAAATACTTTGGGCAGGTATTCCAGTTTCTCCAACGAATCAATTTGCTCGTCTTTGGGTTCTGCAATTAATGTCCCGTCGCGGTCGATAAATAGTGCTTTTTTCATATCTTATTTGTCTTATTATCAATATTATTATTTTCAACGGTTGGCTAAGGTGCGTGCCGTTTTTCCCTTTCTTATTTTTTAATAATTAATTATTATTCCCAATGTAATTGCAATGCCAAAACTTAACATTGTGCCGATTAGAATATATTCTGTTTTTATTGTATTATCGTCTTTAAATCTTAAAATTGATTTAGCTGCGATAAGAAATCCAACTGCTTCAAATTGATTTAAAATCACAAATGTTAATACCAAGAAACGTTCAATTATGCCTATCAATTTACCTGCATTCGGGAGGTCATCGTTTCCGGAATTACTTGCTTGTATATTAAAGGCTGTGAATGTCTCCTTTATAA
>WGCT01000358.1 GCA_015493625.1 Draconibacterium sp.
ACACACGGTTTAATTCGAAAAGTACAAGTAAATTTCAGGACAAATATATAACTCGTTACCAAAATAACAGATTAATTTTTTTTAACCATTAGTACAACAAAAACCACCATACACTGCACACCAGCCACTTACGCCCACGTGTTATTATTTAGACTGATTATTGATAAATTTTTTCGATAACCTATAGATATTATTTAAGTATAAAAAGGCATAAATAATTTTCAAATCGAAAAGCTACGCTTATCTTTGTTTAGACAAAATAAAAATAACGAACCATGACTGACATACAATTTAACAATCAACTTCTTGAGTTAACAGACAAATTGCACTATTATGCATTAAGTTTAACGGCAAACTCTGAAAGGGCAGATGATCTTCTCCAAGAGACATTTTTAAAAGCTTTAACCTACCGCGATAAATTTGCGCAAAACACAAATTTTAAAGCATGGATTTATACAATAATGAAAAATACATTTATTAACGATTATCGTAGAAATGTTAAGACAAAAATGAAATTAACTGATTCGAATAACGATTTCCATTTACTGTTTTCGAAAGACAAAGTTTATCCGGCACCCGACTCTTTCTTTAGCACCAAAGAGATAAACAAAACAATAAACGAACTCGACAGCGATTACAAAGTTCCGTTCAATATGTTTTTAGAAGGGTACAAATATAAAGAGATTGCTGAAGAACTGGAGTTACCTTTGGGAACAGTAAAAAGCAGAATTTTCTTTACGCGCAAGAAGCTGGAAAAATCGCTACACGAATATTCAAACGATTTCAATTAAAATAGTTTAATTTATCAGAAAAGATTCTCAACTTTGAGAATCTTTTTTTTTTACATAAAACTATGAGTACAATAAAAATTGCAGTGCCTCTTGCCGAGGGATTTGAAGAGATTGAAGCAGTAAGTATTATCGATGTTTTACGTCGTGCCGAATTAGAAGTTACTGTTGTTTCTGTTTCAGAAAGCCGCGAAGTTAACGGGGCGCACAACATTAAAATAATTGCCGACAAACTTTTTGAGGAGGTGAATTTTGAAGAGACCGATATGATTGTTTTGCCGGGAGGACTACCGGGTGCAACCAATTTAAACAACCATTCCGGGCTACGCAAGGTAATCCTCGATTTCGACAAAAATAAAAAATCGTTAGGCGCAATTTGTGCCGCACCTTTAGTTTTGGGTAATTTGGGTGTATTAGAGAATAAAAATGCAACCTGTTATCCGGGTTTCGAAAACCAACTTGAAGGGGCAACCACAACCGGAAAAGATGTAGAGCTTACCAACAACATTGTTACCGGGAAAGGAGCGGGAGTGGCAATAAAATTTGCACTAAAAATTGTTGAGTCGTTTAAAGGAAAAGCTTTTGCCGATGAACTGGCAATGAAAATGATTGTTCATTAAATTAATAGAGTTTTAGACTTAACAATACTTCGTTAAATTTTTGTTTCTCGCAAAGCCGCAAAGTCGCAAAGGTCTGATTTTTAGCAAATTACGACAATCACTTTATGTCTTGTAATTCTCTGTTTATGAGATGTTTATAAAAATGTACCGAAGACTTAAGACTCTATACACAAAATTAAACGATTGTTTCCCTGCAACATAGTGCAACTTAAAATATTTTCATTCTGCAACTATTGGTAACATAAAAACATGATGAACGTTTATTCGATAGATTGTTAGATTTCCAAAGATATTCATAAGTAACAAAACCTATTGACAATTAAGTCGATAGGTCTTGTTATTTTTAATTGCTATGCACATTGCAATCCAAAAGGCTAAATGGATTGCGTATAGCACAAACTTCCCTACTCTTTAACCACCAATTTACCGGTTAATATCTTCTCCGATTTTCCATCGGGGCTAAATTTTACACGCACCACATAAACCCCCTCTTTCCAACTTTGGGTTTGTATTGTTGCGCTGCTGCCTTTTAGTTTAGTTCTTTTTTCTTTTACCGTTTGGCTTGGACTATAAACTTCAAATTCCCACTCTGTATTTTCATCGAAAATGGGTTCTAAAGGAACTGCTTTTAACCCGAGCTCTTCCGAAGAATATTCTATTGAAAGGGTTGTTTCGCCGGTGGTTGGGTTGGGCGATAAACTCATGTACCAGCCATCACAATTGTCTCCATCGGTGGCAAGTACCTCCGACATAATTGTTGCATTAGCACTGCAACATGTTTGGGCTTTTACTGTTAATATTCCACCGGGCGACGAGTTTGTGTTTATATATGCAGTATTGCCACTGGTACTTATTAACGACATTCCGTAGGGAAGAAACCAACTATAATTAGATGTATTGCACTGATTATTGCTGTTTTGGCATATTAAAACATAGCCGGTATTTGGGCACATCATATATTGGTTTACTTGCTGCCCGGTTAGGTTGTCCATAACTACAAGAGAAATATCGCTTGGCAAAGGGTCGCCTACCCAAACACCTTTTGTTCTGGTTAAAAAAGTATATCCATGGCTGTTTTTAATAGTAGCCGTTATATTTCCCTGACCAGAAGAACCTTCATTAACAGTATAAGTTGTGCCAGTGTTGCCTCCCACCTGGTCTAAATTAGAACTTTTACTCCATACAACACTTGCTGAGGAAGGGATTGAAACTGAATATGATTCATTGGAGGGGCAAATAATTGAAGCACCTTCTAATCCGGAACAGGCATCTAAAATTGGTTCGGCTCCCAAAATAGCTGCTTGATAACTTGTAAATGCCAGACTATCAGATGGATTTAAACTTGATAATGAATAAAAATCATTCTCTCCATTATTGTTATTCCAACCCCAATTACAATGAAACTTATTATTAGTATTGTAACCATCTATTACCCAAGCATGCCCCCCATCAGAGGTTCCTTCAGCATCCGTTCCTCTATAAAATATAGGGCGCCCAGCATTTATATCTGCTTTTAACTTATTTATCCAAACACTTGGAGAAAAACTACTTTTCCATTTAACTCCATCTGTATTAAATCCGAAATATGTCTTCATTGCAATATTAGCATTATTTATAGTGCCGCTTGTTGCACTATCGGTATAATTTACCCTTATTGCAACTCCGCAATGATATAAAAATTCAGCAGTTGCAGATACGTCTGTTCCAATATCATCCCAATCATAATCCTGATCGTAATAATTAACTGTTAAGGAATTTGAAAAATTATTTGGAGTATAAGTACATGTATTATCGGGGAAAACCTTACACTCCCAGTAATTTAGAATTTGCCCCAAGGCAACAGCTGTGCAACCAACCAGGCATCTATTACCTGTATTTGGATCTAACGGACAATAATTATTATAAGGGCTTTTTTGCCCCCAATTTGTTTCCAACAAAACAGTGCCGGGCGAATAACTTTTTAATGAATTATATTCAGGCGACGAATAGGTTGCCCATTTATTTATAATATTTTCGTCGGCTTTTAATCCTTTTTCCTTAATATACGATATTTCGTTTTTATACTCGCCTAACAAAAACAATAACGCAGGCGGGGCATCATCAAAACTAAAGTTCGAATCTAATCCATATCCAAGTATAGGAATTGTATTGTCTTCTGCAGAAACCACAATATACCCTTTGGGGCTTAGGTTAAATATTCGAAAAACAAGTTCTCCCTTATTTTTAAAAGGGATAACATTTTTTATTACAATTGATTTTTTCGATAAACCCGACTCTTTTGAGAATACATTAAGAGCCACTTGCTTTGCTTTGTCTAAATCGACATTTTTAGCGTATAGGGTATTAGAGAAGAGAAGAGAAGAGAAGAGAAGAGAAGAGAA
>WGCT01000359.1 GCA_015493625.1 Draconibacterium sp.
GAAATAATTGTTTGGATAAAAAAAGTAACTTGTTAGCAGAAAAATAGAGTAAAAATGGTAAAAAAGAAAAATAGAAAATACGGAAAAAAACGTCGTCAGGGAACGTTTAATAAAAAGAAATTAAAAAATGCAATTCTTACAATTTTGTACGAAGAACCCGGCAGAACAGTAAATTACAAACAAATATCGACGTGGTTGGGAATTAAAGATATTGAAACCCGGAAACTGGTAAATGTTGTTTTGGAGGAGCTGAAGGACGACGATTATCTGCAACAAATTTCGCGAGGCAAATTTAAACTGAAAGCAAAAACCGGCACTGCCGTTGGTGTTGTTGAACTGCAACCACAAGGGTTTGCCTATGTAATTAGCGAAGAAGTTGACCGGCCGGTTTTGGTTTCGTCGCGGAATTTAAAACACGCAATGGAGGGCGATAAAGTAAAAATAAGGATGTATGCCCGCCGGAAAAAACACGATTTGGAAGGCGAAGTTTTAGAAATTATAGAACGGAAAAAAACACAATTTGTTGGAACGGTACAAACCTCGCGCAACTTTGCATTTTTAAACCCTGCCGGAAAAGTAGGATTCGATATTTTTATTCCCGGAGGGAAACTTGCCGAAGCAAAAAACGGGCAAAAAGCCATTGCAGAAATTATTGAATGGCCCGAAAATGCAAAAAGCCCGTTCGGAAAAATAATCGAAGTTCTTGGCGATACCGGAAATAACGATGCCGAAATGCACGCTATTCTTGCCGAATACGAATTGCCTCATAAATTCCCCGAAAAAGTTAATCGCGCAGCAGAAAAAATCCCTCTCAAAATTCCGAACGACGAGATTAAAAAACGCCGCGACATGCGAAACATTACAACCTTTACCATCGACCCGGCCGATGCAAAAGATTTCGACGATGCACTCTCGCTGCAAAAACTGAAAAACGGAAACTGGGAAGTGGGGGTTCATATTGCCGATGTTACGCACTATGTAACACCAAACACGCTTATTGAAGAGGAGGCAAAAAACCGCGCCACGTCGGTTTATCTTGTCGATAGGGTGGTTCCAATGTTGCCCGAACGACTTTCGAACGGTGTTTGTTCTTTGCGCCCTCACGAAGATAAACTCTGTTTCTCGGCAGTTTTCGAGATGAACGACAAAGCGGAAATCATTGGGCAGTGGTTTGGAAAAACCGTAATTCACTCGAACCACCGATTTGCGTACGACGATGCACAACAAATTATTGAAACCGGCAGCGGAACACTGTCGGACGAAATTTTAACACTCGACCGGCTTGCTAAAGAGTTGCGCAACCAACGTTTTAAAAAGGGGTCGATTGCTTTCGACCGTGTAGAACTGAAATTTAATATCGACGAAAGCGGAAAACCACTTTCGGTATTTTTTAAAGAGGCCAAAGATTCGAATAAATTAATAGAAGAGTTTATGTTGCTTGCCAATAAAAAGGTGGCCGAATTTGTTGGTAAAAAACAGGGAAATAAAACGCCAAAAACATTTGTTTACCGCATTCACGATAAACCCGACCCCGAGAAACTGGAATCGTTAAATACATTTATTCAACGTTTTGGTTACGGTTTACAGTTAACATCGGCAAAAGTAATTACCAGCTCGCTAAACAATTTGCTTGCTAATGTAAAAGGGAAAAAAGAGCAAAATGTGGTTGAAACCCTCGCTATCAGAACAATGGCAAAAGCAGCCTATTCGACACGAAATATTGGCCATTACGGATTGTCGTTTGAATACTACTCGCATTTTACCTCGCCCATAAGGCGCTATCCCGATATGATGGTACACCGGTTGCTCGAAAAATACCTGAACAACGGCAGGTCGGCAAACGAACAGAAATATGAAAGTTTGTGCAAACATTCGTCGGATATGGAAACGCGCGCTGCCAATGCCGAACGTGCATCGATAAAATATAAACAGGTTGAATTTATGCAAGACCAAATTGGCAAAGTTTATCCGGGTGTAATTTCAGGAATAACCGATTGGGGAATTTATGTTGAGCTACTGAATAAAATTGAAGGAATGGTTCCAATTCGTGAACTCGACGACGATTTCTACATTTTCGACGAAAAAAATTATGCGCTGGTTGGACGACACTCAAATAAAACCTACCAGCTTGGCGATGAGGTAAATGTAAAAATATGGCGAACAAATTTGGAACGTAAACAACTCGATTTTTTATTGACTGAAAATGAAGAAATCGACGACTTCGAATAGCAACCTGTTCAGTGTCATTTGTTTAATAGGCTTGTAGGATAGTTGGCATTAATTCGTCCTTTTGATTAAAATGTTCAAAACTGTTTTGCAGGTAAAATAAATGGTTATATTTGTTGTTTGAACTTTAACAAATCAAACTTTATTCGAGATGCAAGTTAAAAGCGAATCGGTGAATAAAAAAGACCAAAACAGAGAGAATATCCTCAAAATTGCCCGCGAAATATTCAGTAAATACGGCTTTAAAAAAACTACCCTCGACGACATTGCAAGTGCCGTACGAAAAGGGAAAAGTTCGCTTTACTACTATTTTAAAAGTAAAGAAGACTTGTTTCACGCAGTAATAATGAAAGAGGTTGAAATACTGGCTTACGAGTTGGAGATTGTAATTAATCGTAATACCGACCCGGTTGATAAATTGCGTGACTATATTTTAACAAAATTGGCCACTTTCCGTGGACTGGCGAATTTTTACCACGCCATTGAAAACGACGTTACCGCAGTGGGTTTTATCGAAGAGATAAAAATACGCTACGAACAAGACGAAATAAGAATGATTAAACGAATTCTTATTGAAGGTGTTCGAAAAAATGAGTTCGAGATTTACGATTTTAACTTGGCTGCCATTGGAATTACTACGGCCATAAAAGGGTTAGAAATGCCACTTACAGCCGGCACATACGGCGAAGTTAATCTGGAACGCACCGTCGATATTATTTTAAAAATAATGTGCTACGGAATTATGAAAAGATAGCCGATATTTTGAAGAACTGCTGTCTGAATTGGGTATTCTGTATGTGTTAATTTTTAGTGTGGCAATAAAATTATTTCTGTATTTTTCCCCCGATATTTTTTTTGTATAAAATCTAATTCACAGGTATACTCAAACCAAATAGCTTTTCGGGTTTCTGTTTCGTTCTTTTTCCCTTTTCCTGCGGCAAATAATTAAACCATAACTACGGCTATGCTTGAATTATTTGCCTTGTTAAAGAAAAAAATAACATCCTCATCCCGATGTACATCGGGACCCGAAAAGCTAAATGAATTGAGTATATATTTACCCCCTATAATTGGATGAATATGAGATGTATGGTATTGGGCGAAATAGAGCAATTACAAAAACTTAACCGAACTGCACAAAGAGTGCACGACAAATTTCTCCATTCATTTTAATTCTCTTTTATAACTTTTTGCTTTCTTTGTTAAATGTACAATATGCATTTCATTAACTTGAAAGATTATAGAAAAAATTTGATAATGATTATGGAAAAAATATTTTGGAAAACAATACATAGAGTAATAAGAAGAAACAGTGTTTTTTTACTGGTTCTCTTTACTCTTTCCAGTAATGCACAAATACGGATAGACAGTAAGAATCCTCACTATTTCAACTATAAAAATAAACCAACGATTTTAATTACTTCCGGAGAACATTATGGAGCAGTAATCAACAAAGCATTCGATTATAAAAAATACCTAAAAACACTTCATAAAATAGGATTGAACCACACACGAATCTTTCTGGGCGATTATGTAGAAAAAGATAGTGCTTTTTGTATTAATAAGAACACCTTAAACCCTAAAGAAAATCTTATTTGTCCGTGGAAGCGAAGCAACACAAAAGGATATGTTTTTGGGGGTAATAAATTCGATTTGAATCAATGGGATACTGCTTATTTTACGCGTTTAAACAATTTTTTACAATGTGCTGAAGAAAATGATATTGTTGTAGAGGTGGTCTTGTTTTTTGCAAGTTTTACGATAGAAAATTCGCCATTTTATTATAAAAATAATACGAATAATATTGATGTTATTAGAGCCAATCAGTATTTAACTTTAGAGAATGGCAATTTACTTAAACGACAAGAACAGTATTGTAAAAAAATTGTTACAGAAATAAATAAATACAATAATGTAATTTATAACATTGCTAACGAGCCTTGGTTCGACAATCAGGCATACCCGGGCTTTTCCAGTCCAACAACCACTGCTACAAAAAAGTGGATTGAGCGGGTAACAAAGTGGATTGTTACCACCGAAAAAAAACTGCCTAAAAAACATATCCTATCTATTGATTACTGTAATGAAGGGAAAGTAATTTCCAAGAAAGATTTGAATACTTATTTTAAGAATATCTCTGTTTTTAATCATCATTATGATAAGAATGCCGAATCATTACAATTAAATTATAAGTCGGTAAACAAAGTATTTGCATTTAACGAAACAGGTTTGATGCCACCAATAACACCACAATACAGAATCCAAGGATGGAAATACATTTTTAACGGTGGAGCATTGTATAATAATTTAGATTTTACTTTTCAGGTTGGATTTGAAGACGGAACGGGTAGTAGCAGTTTTTCTTGCAATTGGTACAATGGCTGCAACGACCCGACGGTAAAATATGAATTGGCGAACCTGTTGAAATTTGTAAATACGCTTAATTTTATACAAATGAAGCCCGAAAAACAAGTGGTTATAGTAAACTACGGAGATGAAAATGTATATCCTTTAGTAAATGCAGGAAAACAATATGCCATCTATTTTGAAGGAGGGAGCAAAGCAAAATTAATGTTAAGCATCCCTAATGGGAAATACAATTTAAAATGGATTAACCCGTCCGATTTAAGAGTGATATCGCAAAAACCTATCGTTATAAATACAGGAAGTATAAATCTTTTAGGGCCTGAATATAAAGAAGATGTATTGCTTTATATTGAAGCGGTTTAAAGTCGAATCGAAAATATGTTGCTCTTAAAAATTCCCTTTAATTTTAAGCCACTTCGTTTTAAGAAAGACTTTTAACAATAGCTTTTACTCACGTACCCAAAACAACCATAATCTGCTTTGTACAAAATATTTTAACTTTGTCACCCAAATAATTTATTATTGATGGAGAGAAGAGATGTTGAAATAATGGCACCGGTGGGTTCGTTTGAGTCGTTAATGGCTGCTATTCAGGGAGGTGCAGGGTCGGTCTATTTTGGTGTTGAGCACCTGAATATGCGTTCGCGCTCGTCGAATAATTTTACCCTCGACGATTTAAAAAAGATTGTACAAATTGCATCGGAACACGGTGTTAAAACCTATTTAACGTTAAATGTCGAAATTTTCGACGGCGAAATTGAGTTGATGCACGAGGTGGTTTCTACGGCAAAAGAGGCCGGAGTTTCTGCTGTTATTGCCGCCGATATTTCGGTAATTCAGTATGCACGCTCCATCAATTTCGAGGTTCATATCTCTACTCAGGTAAACATTACAAACATCGATGCAGTAAAATTTTACTCCAATTTTGCCGATGTGGTGGTCCTTGCCCGCGAAATGAATTTGGGTCGGGTTTACGAAATTAGCAACCAGATAAAAGAGGAGCAAATTAAAGGGCCATCGGGAAAACTAATGCGTTTGGAAATGTTTGTACATGGTGCACTTTGTATGGCAATTAGTGGAAAATGTTACCTCAGTCTGCACGAAATGAACTCGTCGGCTAATCGTGGTGCTTGCCTGCAAACCTGTCGGCGTGCCTACACCGTTACCGACAACGAAACAGGAGCCGAATTGGAAATCGACAACGAATACATCATGTCGCCCAAAGACCTGAAAACCGTTCATTTTTTAAATAAAATTCTCGATGCCGGTGTTTCGGTATTGAAAATTGAAGGGCGTGCCCGTTCAGCAGAATATGTAAAAACAGTAGCACAATGTTACAGCGAAGCCGTTGATGCCTACTTTGCCGACGATTTTACCGACGAAAGAATTGAGAGTTGGAATACGCGGCTGGCAGCTGTGTTTAATCGTGGTTTTTGGGATGGCTACTACCTCGGTCAACGGTTGGGCGAGTGGAGCAAAAACTACGGTTCGCAGGCCACAAAACGAAAACTCTACATTGGCAAGGGAACCAACTATTTCACAAAATTGAAAGTAGCCGAGTTTGAATTACAAACAAGCAATCTGAAAGTGGGCGACGAAATTGTAATTACCGGACCAACAACAGGAGTGGTTGAAACAACAGTAAAAGAGATTCGGGTAGATTTAAAACCGGTGGAAGAGGCAAAAAAAGGCGAGCGGTTCTCCATTCAAATTGACGAAAAAATTCGTCGTGCCGACAAACTTTTTAAAATGATTGATGCCAAAGAGGTAAAAGAACGCAGGTAGTTCTTTCCATTGGCTTTGTGCAAAAGTTTAAATTTATCAATTCATTTATTAGAACGCCTTTCCCTTTTTAAGGAAAAGTGCCGACAGGCGAAAGGGTAAAAGTAACCTTACATCTATTCACGGTGTGAATTGTAAACAAACAACCCAAAAGATTAGTTACAACCCACAACTTGGATGAATTCACACCGTAAATTATTGCAATAAACGGTTTAAATATTTTCTATATTAATGAAACTCCAAGGGAATTGCGTAACCCTTATGGTTTTGATTTTCTTCGTTCAGCAACTTTAAGTTGGACTCCGAATTAACCCATTTCTTTTTATGTAAGAAATATCTATTAAATGCCTAATTCGAAAAATCTTTACTCAGGTATTATAAATACAGAGCTTCCGCCACCCGGTGCGAGTTTAAGATTCAGTTCCATATCTGCTGTCACCTTAACATTACGGATTTGATAAGTCTCTTTATTGTTTAAAAAGTGACTTTCAGGAGTATCTTCGTATATAGTGGCATTGTATGTTTTCGATTTATCAAGAAAATCAAGTGGTAAGTTTAATGTGCGGCCAGTGCGTGTTGTCAGATTTCCGAGATACCAATTATCTCCTTTTTTTCTTGCAACAGATATGTAAGTATCAGGTGTTCCTCCCAAGACTTTAATTTCGTCGTAATTATCGGGTAGATTTCTTATACACTCAAAAAGGTCTGCTTTTTTCTCGTACTCTTCCGGTGCATCAGGAAGAACTGTCATTCCCGAATAAAACACAATTAACTTTGCATTTTCAGCCGCAACAGTTCCAGGAATTGGTTGAAAAACCCTCTTTCGCGAATGCGCATTGTTTAACCCGTACCAGCCATTAGCCATGTCTAGCGGACCGGTAAGCATATTTATAAATGCTGCTGACACGGCAGTTTCTGGCCAGTAAGAACGTTTGGCATCTGCCTGTGAATGGCAGTATTCACGGGCTATTAAATTTGGCCATGTTCTTGTATCGCCCGACGGTGGAATTGGTAGATCGTGAAAATTAACCAGCAGTTGGTATTTTGCACAAAGTCGGGTAACCTCGCGAGTATGTAAAACCTTTTCCTGTCCCGTACCTTCCATAAAACCATATTTAATGCCTGCAGCTCCCCATTCGTGAAACTGTGACAAAATAGTTTCTAAGCCGTATCTTTTTGCTCCAACGTCGTTGAGGTAGAGAATTACTTTTATTCCTTTTTTGTCGGCATATTTTAAAAAGTTTTGAATGTCGATCCCCTCTTTTGCTTTGGTAGGATCCGAATCTTCCTCAAATTCAGGACCATACCAATCGGCATCAATCAATAGATATTTAATATTATTCTTTGCAGCAAAATCGACAAAACGTTTATGCGATTCTGTATTTAATCCGTACTCGAAACCATCGTGTGTTTTGTACCCCCAAACACGCCAGTTCCACATTGCCTTCCCTGTTTTTATCCATGAAGTATCTTTAATTTTGCATTCAGGATTTAAATTGTCTAATATGTTTGACTCTAACAGAGCACCAGCTGATTGTCCCAGTTGAATAACTCTCCATGAAGTAGGAGTTCCTGTTTTACCTTTCGATGCATGCATATCGCATCCGATTGAATGTTGGGCATCACATTTTTTGATTATAAAATCGGAATAGTCATAGATTGCTCCTTCGCAAAAAGCTCCCCACACAGAGTCGCTGAAATTAATTACAAGAGGTGTTTTAACTGTTGATGGAATGGAGTCTAAAGTTGAACTATATAAATTCTCGTGCTCATCGTTTCCCGACCACCATCTTACATCAGAAGCAAAATTCAGAGTTGTCTTATCGGCTAATATCTCAAATTCACTTATGTTTGCTTGTTCCGGTATGTTATATCTAAATGCCACACCATCGTTATATAACCTGAAAATAATCTCGAATGTGCGTTGAGTTGCATCAGTCTCTTTAAGAATAATATTCCACTGATTATAGTTATTTCTGATTGAATTAACTTTACTAATTACAGGTTTCCAGGTTTTATCTACACTGGTTTTACTAATTTCAGTAATTACAAAACTTTTCCCAAATATAGTATCGCTAAGCAATAAACCCAGTTGCGAATTGTCAATCAATAAATTGTTGTTGTATTTTAAATTGAAGGCAGGGGTTTTCTCTTCTAAAGTTAATTCTACTACAATGTTAGAATCAGGAGAAGTAAATTTATGCGTGCTCTTTTTACAAGATGAAAATGTTGCAGTTAGAATAAAAAAATAAACTAGTGGAAAATGAATAAGTTTCAAGTTCATAATAAAAATTAATTGTTATTTAGCTTTTATACTTCAATAACAAAAATAGTATTTATTTGCTGTTTTTACTGACAGTATTATCTCACAATACTCCGTTATAATCTCAAGCGGCAATAGTACCAAAATACAATAGTTTGTCCAATCTCTTTTTATTTTTAGCAGAGTATGGGTTAATCCCGAACACGTCAAAAAAACGGTTCATCAGTAATGTGTTGTGGTTCATGGTCTTTATATC
>WGCT01000360.1 GCA_015493625.1 Draconibacterium sp.
ATGCCGGCACGCTCGGCTGCCCGGCTCGACCCTGTTGTTGCTATGAATGCGGTGTAAAAAACTTTTACAAAGGTTGAAGTTGTTAAAAACGGCGTCCCGGGTCTCTTTGCCTTAGATCTCTTGTTAATAGATCACTATTGTCCGGGATAATTATTGAGATTGCTTCTTCCTCGTTCCTCGTCATCGCAATGACGTTAATTTCAGATATTTACCATATTAAGGAACACTAAGAATAACTTCTTTCGCAAAGCAAGCCCAAACACGCACAATCAATATAAAAATGGCGTCATTGCTAGCCTAGCGAAGCAATCTCATATTTTAAACGGACACCAATGTTAATAAATCTATCTTACAAAATTCCAAAAAACATTTTACCCACAGCAAGATAAATCAGCAGCCCAAGAATATCGTTCATTGTGGTAATAAACGGGCCGGTTGCCAGTGCGGGATCGATTTTAAAGCGGTTTAAAAGTAGCGGGATAATTGTTCCAAACATAGAGGCAAAAAGAATAACAATAAACAACGACAACGAAACCGAGTAGGTAAGATTCATATTTGCCTGAGAAAAAAAGTTGTAAATAAAAATTAGTGTAGCAAAAATAGAGGCTGTTAATAGTGCCACCGAAACTTCTTTAAAAATCTTCCGCGAGGTTGACTCAATATCTTTTACCCCGCTGGCAATACTTTGTACCACAATCGACGACGACTGAACGCCAACGTTTCCGCCCATTGCAGCAATTAACGGTATAAAAAATGCCAACTCGGTAACTGTTTTCAGCGAATCTTCGTGCGAGCTTAAAACCACTGCGCCAAGAATTCCCCCCAACAAACCAATCAGCAGCCACGGGAAACGGGCTCGCAAAACTTCAAAAACTCTGTCGCCGGGTTCAACATCGCCGGTAATACCCGACACCATTTGATAATCTTTTTCGGCCTCCTCGCGTACAATATCAATAACATCGTCGATGGTAATTCGCCCTTTTAAACGGCCAATATCGTCGACCACCGGAATGGCTACCAAGTCGTATTTATCCATAATTTCGGCTACCTCTTCCTGCCGTGTGCCGGTTGTTACGCTTTTTACATCGGCATTATAAATGTTCGATATTTTTGTACTTGTACGGTTTAATATCAGTTTTTTCAGCGAGAGTACTCCCTTTAGTTTTTCGTCGTCGTCGACCACATAAATGTAATAAATCTCGTCAACCTCTTCGGCTTGTGCGCTAATCTCTTTCAGGCAGGTAGCAACGGTCCAGTTTTCGTTTACCACCACCAACTCTTTCGCCATAATTCCCCCTGCCGAGTCTTCCTCGTACTCCAGCAAATCGACAATATCGCCGGCTTGTTCAACGTCTTCAATTTCGTTTAAAACCTCTTTCTGCACCTCCTCGTCTAACTCTGCAACAATATCGGCGGCATCGTCAGAATCCATGTGTTCAATAAATTTACTGGCTATAATATCGGGGGGTAGAACTTTTAAGAATCGTCTTCTGTCGCTGTCGGGAATTTCGACCAAAACGTCGGAAGCTTTTTCGTTGTCGAGCAGAAGATAAATAAATTTTGCTTCCTCTATTGTTAAGTCATCCATTAACTCGGCAATGTCGGCAGGATGAAGGTCGTCCATTAATTTAATCACTTCACTTTTACTCTCTTTCTCAATGAGTTCCTTTAAAAGCTCAATACTCTCTTTGTTAATTTCGAATGGCATAATCTCCTATTTTTAACATTTTTCGATGGCACAGGTTAACTCAATAAAATCTTCAACCGAAAGTTGTTCGGGACGTTTTGTTGCAAATTTTTCGGGCAAATTTTCACAAATTCCTTTTAATGAGTTTCGCAACATTTTGCGCCGTAAATTAAAGGCCGCTTTAACCACTTTTATAAAAAACTCTTCGCTGCAAGGCAGCTCTTTTCGCTCGTTACGTGTTAACCTTACAACAGCCGATTTTACTTTTGGCGGCGGATTAAATACCTGTTCCGAAACGGTAAAAAGGTATTCAATATCGTAAAATGTTTGAAGCAGAACCGACAGTATTCCATAGGTTTTCTTCCCGTGTTTCGATGCAATCCGCTCGGCCACCTCTTTTTGAATCATTCCAACAACTTCGGGAACACGGTTCCGCATTGTTAATACCTTAAAAAATATTTGCGACGAAATGTTATAGGGGAAATTACCGATAATAGAAAAATTGCCTTTAAATTTGGTCGCAATATCGGCTTTTAAGAAATCTTCCGACCAAATATTTTTTAACTCGCTAAAGTTCTCGCGAAGATACATTACCGAGTCGCGGTCGATTTCAATAACATGAAGGTTTATTTCGGCCCGACTGAGCAAGAACTGAGTTAACACGCCGGTTCCGGGACCAATTTCCAAAACATTGGTAACCGAAGAGCTCAGACTGTCAACAATTTTAAAAGCAATATTTTGGTCGGTTAAAAAATGCTGACCCAAGCTCTTTTTTGGCTTTACATAACTCATATCCTTTGTATTCGTTTAATTTTGTCGAAATTAACCAAACAAATTTATATTTTTGCTCACAATTAATCTCTGTAAAAATGGTTGTTAAATTTATTTACGAAAATAGTAAATTTCCAAGAGTAAGTTTTAAAACCAAACTATACAGTCTTTAAATTTATAAAGCTTGAAAAAAACAGCCTTTAAAGTTCTAAAATTTTTAGCATTCTTTGCCGTTGGAGCATTTATATTTTGGCTAATTTACAAAGACCAAGATATTGAACGTATTAAATCGGTATTAAGAAACAATGTAAAATATTCGTGGGTAGTTGTCTCTCTTATAATTGGGCTTTTAAGTCACATTAGCCGAACACTTCGCTGGGGACTAATGATTGAACCGATAGGCCACAAGCCACGTTTCATCAACACTTTTATGGCTGTTATGGTGGGCTATTTAATGAATATGGCTTTCCCGCGGATGGGCGAAATCTCGCGCTGCGGAGTACTTTCGCGATACGAAAAAATTTCGTTTACAAAACTTATTGGAACCGTTGTTGCCGAGCGGCTTGTCGACATGATTTCGTTGCTTATTTTACTCGGAATTGTTATTGTTTCGCAATTTGGCAAAATGATTCGTTTTATTGAAGGAAACCCGGAAATTCACGGGAAAATAATTTCGGTATTTTCGTCGCCCTATTTAATTATTGGGTTTGTTGCTCTGTTCGTTATTCTTTTTCTTTTCAGAAAAAGGTTTAAACACACCAAACTGTTTACGAAAATTATTGATATTCTGAACAACTTTAAAGAAGGGTTTATTTCTATTCGGTCGATAAAGCGAAAAGGGTGGTTTTATTTCCACTCGGTTTTTATTTGGACGATGTACTATTTTATGCTTTATGTAATATTTTTTGCATTCGATTTTACCCGCGATTTAACGCCAATAGCCGGACTTACCACTTTTGTTTTGGCAAGTTTTGGCATGGTAGCACCGGTACAGGGCGGAATTGGAGCCTGGCATTTTATGGTTAAAGAGGCACTTGCGTTGTATGGTGTGGCCAACGAAAACGGAATTATTTTTGCATTTGTTGCCCACACGTCAATGACCGGAATGATAATTATTATCGGGTTAATTTCTATGGTGGCACTGCCATTTGTAAACCGACGTAACGATATTGTTGTGAAAGAGAATGACCGCAGCAAGGAACTTTAAGGTTAAAGAATTGCCGTTCCATCCGTCAGTTAACAGATTAGTAATAAATGAATAAAAAAGAAGTTACTAAAATAAATTCTCCTAATGGAGTTCTACGGACAGCATGACAGTTCTGAAAATACGCATTACATGAATACCGAACTTTTTATAGCACGCCGACTATTTTTCGATAAAACAAACAAAAAGTTTTTATCGCAAAAAATAATTCGAATTGCACTATTTGGCATTGCACTCGGACTGGCGGTAATGATTATTTCGGTGGCCGTGGTTACCGGGTTTAAAAAAGAGGTGCGCAATAAAGTTATTGGGTTTGGATCACACATTCAGGTTATTAATTTCGACTCGCGAAATTCGTACGAACTATCACCAATATCGAGCAATCAACCGTTTTTACACAAAATAAAAACAATTGACGAAATTAAAAGTGTGCAGGTTTTTGCCACCAAACCGGGAATGATAAAAACCGATGAATCGATTCAGGGAATTGTTTTAAAAGGTGTTGACAGCCGGTACGACTGGAGCTTCTTCAGTAAAAATATGATTGCCGGCCGGGTGCCCGAATTAAACGACTCGGCCCGGGTAAATGAGATTATTATTTCGGAACAACTTGCAAATCTGTTAAAACTGTCGCTTAACAATTTTGCTGTTTTCTACTTTATAAACGAAAATGAAGTTAATCCGCGAATGTTACAACTGAAAATTTGTGGCATTTACCGAACCGGCCTCGAAGAGTTCGACAAGCTTTTTGTACTTGGCGACATTAAACAAATACAGCGGATAAACAACTGGAAACCCAACGAAATAAGTGGGTTTGAGATTGAAGTAGCCAACTTCTCAAAAATAAACGAAACCGAACAGCAGATAAGAAACGCCACAATTGATTACAGCGAAAAAAGCAAAAGTGTTTTACGAACTGAAAATATTACACGAATGTACCCTCAAATTTTCGACTGGCTGAAAATTCTCGATATGAATGTGTGGGTGATACTAATTCTAATGACTTTGGTAGCCGGCTTTAATATGATTTCGGGACTGCTGGTTTTAATTCTGGAACGCAGCCGGATGATTGGCGTTTTAAAAGCAATGGGAAGCCGAAACTGGAGTATCCGTAAAATTTTCCTCTACCTGTCGTTCTTTTTAACCGGACGCGGTATGTTGTGGGGAAACCTGATTGGTATTCTACTCATTCTTTTTCAAAAATATTTTAATATCATTCACCTCGACCCTGTAACGTATTATGTCGATTTTGTTCCTATTAATTTTTCTCTCTTCCATATCCTGTTGCTTAACATTGGCAGTATTGCAATTACTCTTACTATGTTAATTATTCCAAGTCTGTTGGTGAGCAAAATTTCGCCCGAAAAAACAATTCGATTCGATTAATTTTAATTTTTTGTAGTTATCTTCAAAAAAAACATTTTACTTTGCGCTTACAATTAATTCAAACAAATGTTTTTTATTGGCATATCTAATCACTTAATTCCCCTGTTGCTTTCAATAAGTTTGCCGATACTATTTTTTATGCCCAATAAAGACATCGACTCGAATAAAGAGACAATAGATATCTATTTTCATTATAACTCAGTCGATTTTCCGCAATACGATTTTACAACGTACGAAATTGAGTTTACCATTTTGAATGAGATTGAAGATATTGCGGAAGCCGAAACAACAAAACAGTTAACAAATCACACAAATTATACTCCTTTTATAAAGGAATTGTTTTATCTGCCAACTTCAGTAAATAAGGCTCCTCCTGTTCGTTAAGTTTTATATACTCAATCTAAAGATTCAGTGTTTATGCTGTTGAGCTACACATCGGAATCGACCAAACAGTAGTTTACAAATATTTATTTAAACGTCTGGTTGTTATACAATACTTCGTTAAATTTTTGTTTCTCGCAAAGCCGCAAAGTCGCAAAGGTCTGATATTTAGCAAATTATGACAATTGTCTTGTGTCTTGTAATTCTCTGTTTATGAGATATTTATAAAAATATACCGAACTATTGTTATACCAATTGTTTTAAAAATGGTTAATGCCTATATACAATTAAAGCGACTTTAGAAATGCAATAAACTAAAGGCACAATTTAATTGATAATCGGTATTAAAAGATAACCAGACACAATTTAATCTATAAAAAAATGATACGATTTATTTATACAATACTAATTACATTGTTGTTTCTTGGAAATATATACACTGCAAAAAGTCAAAATACAATCTCGGGAACAATAGAAGATAACAATCATAATCCGTTGGCCGGTGCAAATATTTCAATAAAAAACACAACTCTTGGAACTGCATCCGGCCCGCACGGAAATTACTTGCTCGGCAAACTAAAAGAGGGCAACTATATTGTAAGAGTCAGTTTTTTTGGCTACGAATCGATAGAGCGGCCGGTAACTATTTCGGGAAAAAATAGTAAAGAGAATTTTATTCTAAACAAAACAACAATTGATTTAAATGCCGTTGTTGTAACCGGCACAAGAACAGAGAAAACGTTAAAAAATACTCCTGTTTTAACACAGATAATAAATTCTAAAGAGCTTCAAAATAGTGGAGTTACCGATATCTCGCAAGCCTTGGAGTTTGCTGTTTCGGGACTTGAATTTAAAAATCAGGCACAAGGGAAATCGGTATCGTTACAAGGTCTCGACCCGCAATATTTGGTTTTTATGACCGATGGAGAACGAATGGCCGGTGAAACTATGGGCGATATTGATTACAGTAGAATAAACGTTGAAAACATTGAGCGAATTGAGGTTGTAAAGGGAGCAAGTTCAACATTATATGGTTCGAATGCTTTGGGAGGGGTTGTAAATATTATTTCGAAAACACCCTCGAAAAAATTTGAGATGGATGCTTCAACCCGGTTTTCAAATTTTAACACACAGTCGCACAGAGCTCGTATTGGGAACAAACTTGGCGATTTTTCGTCGCAACTTTCGGTTAGTTACGACCAAACCGACGGATACGATTTACTTGCCGGGAACTCGTACCGCACGCAAGAACGCGAAGATGCCGTAACAATTACAGAACGTTTAAAATATGCATTAACCAATAAAATAGGGATAGAAGCAAACGCCTCATTTCTTAATAAAAACAGAGATAATAGTTCGGAAAAACTCTATAACCGAAGAAATAAAGACCTTACTTACGGCGCAAAAGCATCCTATTTTTTCGGCAAAGAGAACAGCATTGTAATGAGCTGGAATTCCGATCATTACGAATTATTAAATAAAATTACCGAAACCAACCTCGAAAGCGATTACGATAACCTATTCAACAACGCCCGGTTGTTAGGGCATTTTAAAATGGCGAACTGGAATTTATTAACTACCGGAATTGAGTATATCTCTGAAAACTTAACGGCTCAAAGAAACAATATTAAAAATAAAACAAATAGTGATTTTGTATTTTTCGCACAGGAAGACATTCAGATATTCGACAATTTAAATTTTATTGCCGGAATTCGCGCCAATAACAACTCAAATTATAACTGGCACTTTACTCCTCAGTTTTCAGCTCTGTATAAAACAGGAGAATTCTCATTAAGAGGCACTTACAGCTTAGGCTATAAAACACCATCGTTAAAAGAGAAATATATGAATTTTAGAATCCCGGCTCCGGGACCACCAATGTTTTTAGTAGGAAAAGAAGATTTAAAACCGGAAACATCGAACTATATTTCGGCTTCGGCAGAATATAACCACCGCAGAATTTCGGTTTCAACAACCGTTTATAAAAACAATATCGAGAATATGATTTCGCCCGATATTGATACATTTATTGTAAAACCCGGAGGAATTATAGAGTACTCGTACAACAACCTGAGAGATGTAACAATAAGAGGGGCCGACATTATGTTAAAAGTCGGGATATTAACAAATCTTTCGTTGTCGGCAGCAGCAACTTTTTCTAAAAAAACAGATAACCTAACCGGAAAAGAGTTTGAAAATGTACGCAATTTCACAAGTAAAGGCAACATCGATTACAGTTATAAAAAGAGTAACTACCAATTAAACGCCAATGTACAAGCCAACTTTTATGGAGCGAAAACAATTAACTTAATGGACGAACAAACACATCACATTCAAAAAGTTAATCTCGACAATTTCTCGCTCTGGAGAATTACAACAACACAAACATTAAAAAACAGCTATTATTTAAAATTGGGAATCGACAATGTTTTTGATTTTGTTGATTCTTCGGGAGGTTACAACAGTGGAACTCCCGGACGAACATTTTTTGTTGGGTTAGGTGTTAAAATCTAATATTGAAACGAGGAGATACCCGTTAAAACACGGGTATTTTCTTATTTTTGTTTTATGATAGAATTTGTAGACAAACTGGAAAATAGATTAAAGCAAAAACTTCCCGGAGCGAAGTCGCACCGAAAGATGCTACCTCCCAACCGGCTTTTACAAGCACCGCCTGCACGAACAAAAATGGTAAAACCAAGCAGCGTTTTACTCCTTCTTTTTTTTGAAAACAAGCAACTTTGTGTTTGTTTGATAAAACGACCAACGCACATGAAACACCACGCCGGACAAATTGCCTTGCCGGGCGGAAGGGTCGAAGAAGGCGAGTCGGACATAGAAACTGCTCTACGCGAAACGTATGAAGAGATTGGTGTTCGGCCTGAGAAAATCAGGGTTCTAGGAAAACTTTCGCCGTTTTATGTGGAGGTGAGCCACTTCGTTATTCAGCCGGTAGTGGGCTGGTTAAGCCAAAAACCACGTTTTAAAACAAACAGCAACGAAGTTGAAATGATGATTATTTTACCGTTGGAAAAGTTTAAACCACCATTTTGTAAAGTTAAAATGAACACACTTACCGGGGAGGCCAAAGTACCGTGCATAAAATATAACGACGAAATAATTTGGGGAGCAACGGCAATGATTTTAGCTGAATTTACCGATGTTTTAGGTGAAATAAATCTTACTTCGGAATAACATTTAAATAGTGTCCGTAGGTAGTTAAAACCCTCGAAACATAATTATACGCCTCCTCTCCACGACAATATCCAAATCGAACAACCGGATCTTTATAATAGAATTCCGATGATTTTTTCAACAATAAGCCATCAACATTATTATCCCAAACAGATGGATTTTTTCCATATTTTTCAGCTAAACGTTGAGCATCCATAACATGCCCAAGTCCAATATTATACGACGCCAAAACAAATTTTATTCGTTGTGTTGAATCGGGAATCGAGTTAAAAAACTGTTTATTCAACCAATTTAAAAACAATACACCGCTTTTAATATTTTGCTCCGGATTACTAATATCGTCAACGCCAAACCGTTTGGCTGTAGATGGCATTATTTGCATTAACCCGTAAGCACCTGCCCACGAACCGGCCTCGGCATTAAACCGCGACTCCTGATATATTATTGCCGAAATCAGCCGCCAGTCCCACTGGTTTGCCTGCGCAATTCGTTTAACAATTTTA
Organism: Draconibacterium sp.; assembly: GCA_015493625.1. Lineage (GTDB taxonomy): Bacteria > Bacteroidota > Bacteroidia > Bacteroidales > Prolixibacteraceae > Draconibacterium. The sequence goes on from WGCT01000360.1 coordinate 9,128, forward strand.
TCGTATTTCGAAATTCTACCACCTTTAATACTGTACAATTCATCACCTACTCTGGCAGCAATTCGCGAACTCTCGAAATATTTATGATAGAGATATTTATACTTCTTCGTTTTTTTGAAATTCACAATCCAGTTATCGAGATATTTTTTCCACTCGGCCGAACCTTTCCGAACCGCCCACGCAATATTCTGCTTAAAACTTATTGCCAGCGAAACATCGATATTGGGGTAGTACGTTTTATTTAGTTTTGCAATATTTTCGTCGCAAACCGTATAATCGATTTCGCCTTTTGCAACTTTCGATACCAACTGCTCGACACCGGATACCGAGTCTTCAACAATTGTAATATCCGCTCCAATCTCTTCCGACAGGTTTTGCAACCGTTTAAAATACGAAGTATTTTTCTGAACGTATATTTTCTTTCCGGCAAGTTGCAATGTATTTTCGATATACATTGAATCGGCCGGCGGTTTTTGCTTTTTCCGTTGTACTAAAACCTGTCGGGTTTGTAAAATAGGAGCTGTAAAATCAATCTCTTTATTTCGCTCTTTTGTTACCGTTAAACTTTTTGCAACCACATCGAAACGGCCGCTTTTTAATCCGGCAAATGTTTCGTTTAAATGATTGCTGACACTAATTTCAAGCTTAACACCTAACTTTTTTGACAGCTCCTGCAACAGTTCGTATTTAAAACCCATCGGTTTCCCTCGATAAACGAAATAGTTGGTTGAGTTATAATCGACAACTGCTTTTAGCACTCCCGCGTTTTTAATCCGAGTAAGGTCGTTCTCTTTTTCAATAATAACACCAGCCTCTTTTTTGGCCACTTTCTCCGATTCTACGAAATAAATAGCAGCTACAACGAGAGTAAAAAAAACAGCAAGTAAATAGTACTTATATTTATTTATAAAACTCATTAATCGTAAAATGCCCACGTTACACCAAACCTGAATGTTGCTTTATTCATTGGATAATTAGGAGTTGTAATGTACTCTTTTTTTATAAATTCCGACCCGATGTTCATCATTTTAAAAAATGCCCGCGTTCTCTTTAATCTTAAGCTTGCATACACATCGATGTACGGAAAGTTCCCATATTTTTTCTTATTCTGAAGATAAAACAATCCGGTTGCCGGTTCGTAAGCATCGGCATAATATTTCGTATTATAACGTGTAT
>WGCT01000361.1 GCA_015493625.1 Draconibacterium sp.
ATATTGAATTATTCAGGTTAAGCAATTATTCCCTTTCAAAGTTAAACTTTCAATTGATTGCGTAGTGCCTCTTTTTCGTTAATAAAATTGAAAAACGGATATTTTTTTTCAACAATTTCAAGTTTCGATAATTGCTCCCGTAGAAAACTCTGATGTTCTTTTGTATTCTTGTTAAACGGTCGATGATTGGTTGAGGCTACAATTTTTTCAACTTTTTTTGAGATTTTTTGGCTCTCTTCTAAAATTAATGCCGCCTCGAATTTCTCCCAAATGTGTTGAATGGCTACTTCAGAAAGATGAATCATATCGGGGGCATAAAAACGGTAGTCGCGCAATTCGTCCATCATAATTTCGTACGCCGGGAAATAGGTGCAATTGTCGGTATTGCTTTTTATAATCCGGTCGATGGCAAGTAGAAGTGTGGCTTTACTTCGCTGATTTTCAATGGCTCCATCTTTCCGGTGCCGGATTGGACTAACGGTAAAAATTACTTTTAATGTGGGGTTAACCATTTTAATATCAGCCAGTAATTTCTCATATTCCTTAACAATCTCATTTACCGACAGGCGAAAGCGTTCGAACTCTTTTGCCGGAATTTTATGGCAGTTCGAAACAGTTTCTCCGGTTACTTTATATTTGTAAACCCACGCCGTTCCGAAAGTGATAAAAAGAAAATCGGCATTTTTTATATACTCAGCAGAAAATTGTATTCGGTTGTTAATCGCTTCTAAAGTTTCATTTTCATCAGGAGAAGAAAATTTTCCGTGATGAAAAAAGCTGTGCCATAACCCGTTGTGCAAAATTAAATCTGATTCTGTAAATTCTTTTTCGTTCAGCAAAATTTTTATTCCGTTTGCCACCGAGAGCGGGTTGTATAAAATCCCAAACGGATTAATATCGACGTTGTATTTTAACGTAGCCATTTTATTGCCCACGTTTTCGGTAAAACAGGAGCCAATAAAAATGTTCTTTTTTGAATACCCGGTTTCCCATTCGAATTTTGGGATTTCTACAATTGTTTGAAATTTTGAATTTATCATCTGTTTAATCTGCTTATTTAACTTTTTATCAGTTCGCGCGCTGGTGCGCGATTATTTCTTAGCAATTGCTCTACGTTGTAACGTTCCGTTTTGTGCGTAGTTATTGATTCTTATTTTGTGTAATCATATTATGTGCCTTAATCAAATTTCCTAAACCAGAATCCATATTTCTACTTATGAGCCAAAGTCCGGTTGAGAAATAAGAATTTCCGGTAAAGTTTTGTTCCACTAATACTAATTTGTTCTCTGGGTTTATTATTAAAAATCTTTCACCGTATCCATCTGCCCAAATAGTTTTATTCCTGGAGTCCAAATACCATTGGTATGCAACTCCATCATAACGATCATGGCTATCTTTAATATGAGAATATTCGGCTGTACTTTCTTTTATCCAATTTTTCGATACAATTTGTTTTTCTTCCCATTGTCCATTATTGGCAACCATTGCACCAATTCTTGCTAAATCACGAGTACTCATATAAATATAATACTGTTTGTGCTGTGATTTTTTCTTTGGAAAAAACCAGGGATCTCCTATGATTACATTATCTTTTGTAAAATCTTGCATTCCCAATGGTTTAGCGAGATTTTCTTCCATAAATTCTCCAATTGACATTCCTGTTTCTTGGGTGAATATGGTTCCGAGAGCATTTGCATCAAAGTTGTTACTAAAAAAGTAGGTGCCGTGTTTGTGACTTCCTCTTTGGGGACGGTCGGTAATTTGAGAATCGTGTTCCCCCTGAGCGGGTACATATATTCCGGACTTAAACATTAATAAATCGCGAATGGTTGCTTGTTTTTCCTCTGGTGTTAAACGATAAACTTCATCAATATTTAATTCTGCTAAGGTTTTATCTAAATTAATCAATTCTTTATCAATCGCAATTCCATACAATAAACTCAAAATCGATTTACGGATAGAGGCTATATTCATTATTTTATCGGTAGGCCCATATTCATAAACAATCTTTCCATTTTCCAGAATAATGACAGCTCTTGTTCTTTTGGGTTTTTCTTTTGGTGTTAAAATACTTTCTATTTCCTTTGGCATTGGCTTTCCATAGGACAATTCAGTCTGATACTCAGGCGATGGATTACTAACCCTTGGAA
>WGCT01000362.1 GCA_015493625.1 Draconibacterium sp.
AGAAAAAGAACCTCGACGAATTAATTGAATTGATGACCGGTGCAATCGATTTCGATTTAACCAACCAACCCGATGTTATTGTTACCAACGCCCGCCATTTCGAAATTTTAAAAAATGCACACGAAGCAATTTTGCGTGTTTTAAACGGTTTGGAAACCGGAATAACCGGAGACTTTCTTGCGCAAGATATTCGCGAGTGTTTACACTATTTGGGCGAGATTACCGGAGAAATTTCGACCGACGAAGTTTTGGGGCATATTTTTAAAAACTTTTGTATTGGAAAGTAACTGCCGCAAAACAAACAATTAGTTTATTGAACTCAACCCAAGTTACTCATCGTCCATCTCGGCTGTTTTTAAAAAAGCAGCACGTACAGCAGGCGGACAAGACGAGTCGTAACCTTTTACAGCTTTCCAAATTACTTCATTAAATTGGTTATCGTCAACTCCGTCTTCAATTTTAAAGTTAAATGTTTCGCTCATTTTTTGCCACTTATTTGTTGCTTTGTTTATGTCATCAAGATCTACCTGACTCGGTTTAGCATTAAACGGAGGATGATTTGGAGTACTATTTATACTTCTCCACAAAGGTGTAGCTGCTGCATCGTACTGGCTCATTGGCGGGAGACCAAGAATGAGCTCGATGGTGCGTAAAAATGATGTGGTTGTGTACGGGGTATGATCGACGAAACCCTGTTTTACAAAACCACCGGCCAGATAACCGGTACTTCGGTGTGCATCTACATGGTCGGGGCCATTCTGTGCATCATCTTCCACAATTAATACCAGACTGTTTTTCCAAATCGGACTGTGACTCAGGTAATCTATAAACAAACCTACAGCCAAATCATTATCGGCAACCTGTGCAAATGGAGTTGGTTTTCCAAGACTTAATCCTACAGTGTGGTCATTACCAAAGCGAATGGTACTTAGCTGTGGAACTGCATTTATTGCTAACAGAGAATCGAAATCGTGTTTCCACTGGCGAAAACGAATGGTGTCGCGAAAGCTAAGATCCCAACCTCTGTAAGATGTGCAAAAGTGATCTTTTAACGAAGGGATAGTGGGTTTAGAATTATATATAAATTCAGCATACGAACGATAAGACACACCTGCACGTTTACAAAAATCCCAAAGAAATCCGTCTTTATTATTTGCTATCTCTCTTTTCCCTTCGCCGGGATATGTTCCACCCCGCCTGCCATAACTGGTTGGCCAATTTTTTTCAAGATAATCAGTTGCGTAAGCGCCCATTGTCCAGTTATGGCCATCGGCGCTTACTTCTCCATTAACATAGAAATTATCGAGCAGAACAAATTCGTGTGTAAGCGCATGTTGGTTCGGAGTTATTTTCTTACCGAACAAAACAAGACTGGCATCGCCGTTTCCCTCCGGAATATCACCTAAAACCTGATCGTAAGTCCGGTTTTCTTTAATAATGTAAAAAATATGTTTTATGGGAGATGGATCACCTATTTTTTGTGGAATAGGATTTCCTTCAACACCTTCTGAAATTAACTCTCTGTTTTTAATGTAAGGTGTATTGTTGTAAACTGCCTGCGAATAAAGTTCCAACTGTTTTTCGTCCGGGTTATTTATTATTTCAAGAGCTCCTTTAAAAAGACCGCCAATGTACTGAACATTTGTTTTTTGTTCCTTTCCTTCTTGCTGGTAAACCACTGTCGAACCTTTTCGGTATGGGTTTGGACCATAAGGATTTGCCATCGAAGTAAGTCCTTTCCCATTACTTACAAGAATTTTATTTTTTGCTGTTCTCACACAACTTGGATACCAGGCCGTTGGAATAAATCCTTTGCTTTTTGTGTCTCCGGGTTCAGTTACATCGAACACTGCAAGGCAATTATTATCGGCATTTGCAACAAACAAGGTTTTCTCGTTTTTACTTAAAGCCACGCTGTTTGTTGTCGAGCCGGTAGGAGCTCCCGGATAAAGTGCAGCATTGAGCGTTTCAATCACTTTTCTCTTTCGGGTGTCAATAACCGAAACCGAATTGTCGTTAGCATTTGCTACAAATAAAAAATCACCCTTTTTGGTAAGGCATAAATCATTTGGATTATCGCCAACCGAAATTGTTCCGGTTATTTTTTGCTTTTCGGTATCAAACAGAACAATTTTGTCGCATCCCCAGCAGGAAGCGTAAAGTGTTTTGCGGTCAGGCGATAAAATACATGTGTACCCCTCACCTCCCAAAGGATGTTGCGAAAGAACTTTTTTTGATTTGGTGTCGATAACGTAAAGCGTATTATTTTCTTTTGTAACAGTATAAAGTCTGTTGTTTTTGTCATCAATGGCTATTCCTGCAATCGAAATCTTTTCCGGCCACGGTTTGCCAATTACAATAGTATCGGCATTTGTAAATTTTTTATTTCTGATTTCATAGCGGATAATAATATTGTCGTTTCCTCCCGATGCGTACAACTGTTTTCCATTATCGGAAAAAGCTAATCCCAGC
>WGCT01000363.1 GCA_015493625.1 Draconibacterium sp.
GTATTCTACTCGAGAAAATTGCAGTTGACGATGTTCTGATAATCCGAAATAAAGAGCTAATACCGGCCGACTCGGAACTGATAGAAGGTGAGGGGCAAATCGATTACAGTTTTGTTACCGGCGAATCGACTCCGGTAATGAAAAAAGCCGGCGATTTTATTTATGCCGGAGGGCGGCAAATGGGCGGAATTATAAAAATAAAAGTTCAAAAAGAGGTTAATCAGAGTCATCTTACAAAGCTTTGGAATCAGGATAAAACGTACGAAAAACCAAGCGATTCGTTAAAGTCGCTTTCCGATAAAATAAGTAAATATTTTACCCTCACAATTATTGCGGTTGCCCTTGCCGGTTTTGTTTTTTGGGCATTTCGGGGCGAAATAAAAACAGCAATCTTCGTCTTTACCGCAGTATTAATTGTTGCCTGCCCTTGTGCGCTCGCTCTCTCAATACCATTTACTTTTGGAAATACAATGCGCATTTTCGGTAAAAACGGATTGTACATAAAAAACAGCGATGTAATTGAAAAACTTTCGCACATAACTACTATCGTTTTCGATAAAACAGGAACGCTGACTCAACCCAATCAGAATAAAATTGTCTATTCAGGCGAACCATTGTCCAACGAGGAGAGAGACGCCGTTTTTTCGTTGGCAAAACAGTCGACACATCCGTTAAGTAACGCTGTTTCGAAATTTTATGAAAATGTAAATTACACAGCTCCCGACCATTTTGTTGAAGTTTTGGGACGGGGTATTTTTGGGAAAGTGAACGGATTGAATATTCGTCTTGGTGCTGAAGAGTATGTAACAAATAAAACAACCGGTAGTAAACGGAAAACCTCGGTTGTTTTTGTGTCGATTAACGATAAAACAAAAGGGTTTTATACCGTTAGCAATCAGTACAGAAAAGGTTTTGAGGAAGTTATTCGGACGTTAAAAAAGCAGTTTAAAGTTTACTTAATAACCGGCGACAACAATGGAGAAGAGGAAACCTTGTTGAACTATTTTGAAAAGCAAAATATGCAGTTTAATCAAAAGCCTGGCGATAAAGCAGCGTTTGTAAAAAAGCTGCAAGAACGGGGCGAAACAGTTTTAATGACCGGCGACGGGTTAAACGATGCGGGAGCATTAATGCAAGCCGATGTAGCGCTTACAATTGCCGATAAAGTGTACCATTTTTCGCCTGCCAGCGATGCTGTTCTCGAAGCCGAGAAATTTAGTCAACTTGCTAATTATGTGCGCTTTACAAAAACCTCACTCACAATTGTAAAGGTCAGCTTTTTTATCTCTTTTCTCTATAATGTAATTGGAATATCGTTTGCAATTTCCGGAAATTTGTCGCCTATTGTGGCTGCTATTTTAATGCCAATCAGTTCCGTGTCGGTGGTGGCTTTTGCCACTTTTGTTACTCGATTTGCAGGGCGAATAAAACTGTAAGTATTTATCATTTGCTATTGGCCAGCCTGTTATTAAAATGGAACAAATACTATTTCTGCATAAATATTGATTATATAAATATCCTTTACCGTTGGCTTTAGCTAACAGATTTACAGAATGCCAAAAACAATTGGGCTTCAGCCCTGAATAATTTGTATCTGAAAAATATGATTTTGATAGAATTCTGGACTACAGATATGAGCCCGGAGACTGATTTAATCTTTATGACCGTCCCTTAAAAAGGACGGCAAAGGATAGTTCTACTTCGATTCTACATGAACCGGCAAAGAATAATTCCATAACAATAATAAATCTATTATTCTTTATTGTCCGATTTATCGAAATTAATTTAAAACTTCTTACCTTTAATCTCACACTACACATATTCAAACCGCTATAATTGTTGAGTATTAAATTGAATAAAAAGAATGAAACAACTACTAATACTGCTGCTTATTGCAACTTCGGCTGTATTAAATGCACAGGAAACGAAACAAACGGAGAAAACAAAAATGGAAAATAAAAAACAGGTTTATAATAAACTTACCGAGTTCGAAGAGTACGTAATTATAAATAAAGGGACAGAACGCCCGGGAACAGGAAAATTTAACACATTTAAAAAGGAGGGTATTTATGTTTGTAAAAGATGCAACGCTCCACTTTACAAATCTTCCGACAAATTCGAGTCGCACTGCGGCTGGCCAAGTTTCGACGACGAAATTAAAGGTGCGGTAACCAAAACTTTAGATGCCGACGGACGGCGAACAGAAATAACATGCACCAATTGTGGCGCCCATTTAGGACATGTTTTTTATGGCGAAAAATATACCGAAAAAGATACAAGGCACTGTGTGAATTCGGTTTCGCTTAAATTTATTCCGGCAAAAAACCCGGGTAAACAGCATCAATAATTGATTATACAATTATCAATAATAAATCTATATTTTTTTGTTTCTTATCCTTTGCCGTTGGCTTCAGCCAACGGATTACGGAGACTAATTTAGATTTTTATGTCCGTCCCTTAAAATAATGGTTCGGTACATTTTTATAAGTATCTCATAAACAGAGAATTACAAAGCATAAAGTGACTATCGTAATTTGCTAAGAATCAGACCTTTGCGACTTTGCGGCTTTGCAAGAAACAAAAATCTAACGAAGTATTGTTAAAAGGGACGGCAAAGGATATTTCTCCCTCAATTTCGCAAGGGACGGCAAAAGATAGTTTTACCTCAGCTCTGCACGGGGATATTTCATTTCGCTTTTCGCACAAAAAATACAAACCCGTTTTTCTCTCCTGTTTTCTTTAAATTACTGTATTTATCGAGCAAATGAACACGGTCTATTTTTGTCACAAAATAGACATCTTTATCAATATCGCCTGTTAAAAGCCAC
>WGCT01000364.1 GCA_015493625.1 Draconibacterium sp.
CAGCAATTTTAACTGTATTACTTCAAGCCGCCACCGCCGCCACAGTCGGTAAAATGGGTGCTGCTATTGGAGCCGGACTCGCTGCAATTGGTGCGGGTATTGGAATTGGAAACATTGGAGGAAGCGCCATGGAAGCAATTGCCCGGCAACCCGAAGCGATTGGCGACATTCGCTCGAATATGATTGTTGCGGCAGCACTTGTTGAAGGTGTAGCCTTCTTTGCTGTTATTATTTGTGCGCTTGTTATTTTTATTTAGCAAAACGAATTTGAGAATAACTTCCGGGATTGCCGGAAGTTCATTCTCTTTCATTAAAAAAATTAGGTTATGGGTTTAGTTACGCCAAATCCCGGCACATTTATTTGGATGGTTATAATTTTTGGAATTGTACTGCTTATTCTGAAAAAATACGCTTGGATACCAATTCTAAAAACATTAAAAGATAGAGAAGAGTCGATTGACAAAGCATTAAACTCGGCTGCCGAAGCAAGAAAAGAGGTTGAAGGACTAAAAGCAAACAACGAAAAAATTATTGCCGAAGCCCGCAAAGAGAAAGATATTATTTTGAAAGAGGCAAAGGAGATAAAAAATAAAATTATTGCCGAAGCAAAAGAAAAAACCAATCTCGAAACCCAAAAAAGCATAGAGCTGGCACGTCAGCAAATTGAAGTTGAAAAAAATGCTGCATTGGATGAAATAAAAAAACAAATTGCTGAACTCTCAGTCTCAATTGCCGAAAAAGTGATTAAAAAAGAGTTAAGCAATCCTTCGGAGCAAAAGGAAATGGTTGACAATTTAATCGACGATATAAAGCTGAATTAAATTATGGATCAAAGCGCAATTAATGTTAGATATGCAAAAGCTCTCTTTCTGACAGCAAAAGAGAAACAGAAGATTGCAGAGCTAAAAACCGATATTGAACTGGTTTTAGACGTGTGCAATAAATCTGTCGATTTTATTCTTCTGCTCGAAAGCCCAATTATTAAAACATCGAAAAAAACAAAACTGATAACCTCTGTTTTTAAAGAAAAAATAGACGAACTTACGTTGAAATTTCTTCTGTTGGTTACGGCAAATAAACGAGAAGTTTATATTCCCGGCATTTGTCGGAACTTTCTAAATCTCATAAAAAAAGACCAAAATATTAAAACGGCACGACTAACTACCGCTTTGGAAGTTGATACCGAAGCATTGCAAAAAATTAAAAACTTACTGGGGAAAGAGTTAAATGCAACCATTGAACTCTCAACCGGTGTTAACCCCGAAATTATTGGAGGATTGGTTTTACGTATCGACGATAAACAGTACGATGCAAGTATTGCCACTCAACTCAAAAAAATAAAACAAGATTTACTGGAATCGGAATTAAAATAAACGAAAGCGATAAAAATTAATACAAGATGGCAAATATAAAACCTGCTGAAGTTTCTCAAATTTTGAAACAACAACTCGAAGGTTTCAAATCGGAAGCTGAATTAGAAGAAGTTGGTACAGTACTACAAGTTGGCGATGGTATTGCCCGTATTTACGGGCTTTCTAATGTCGAATCGAACGAAATGATTGAGTTTGACAGCGGCGTTAAAGGCATTGTCCTCAACCTGGAAGAAGACAATATTGGAGCTGTTCTTTTGGGCTCTTCAGAACGAATTAAGGAGGGCGACACCGTAAAACGATTGCGTAAAATTGCATCGATTGAAGTAGGCGAAAGTTTGCTCGGACGAGTAATAAATACCATTGGCGAACCAATAGACGGCAAAGGAGCCATTCAGGGAGAACTGTTTGAAATGCCTTTGGAAAGAAAAGCACCCGGAGTAATTTTCAGGCAACCGGTTACTCAACCGTTGCAAACCGGGCTAAAAGCTATCGATGCAATGATTCCGATTGGACGGGGCCAACGCGAATTAATTATTGGCGACCGCCAAACCGGAAAAACAGCTGTTGCCATCGACACAATTATTAACCAACGCGAAAACTACGAGAAAGGCGAACCGGTTTATTGTATTTATGTTGCCATTGGTCAAAAAGGGTCGACCGTTGCAAACATTTCGGCAACACTCGAAAAGCACGGGGCAATGGATTATACGGTAATTGTTTCGGCAACAGCCGCCTACCCGGCAGCACTGCAATATTATGCTCCTTATGCCGGAGCAGCCATTGGAGAATACTTCCGCGACACCGGCCGCGATGCACTAATTATATACGACGACCTTTCGAAACAAGCGGTTTCGTACCGCGAAGTTTCATTGCTGCTTCGTCGCCCACCGGGTCGCGAAGCCTATCCCGGCGACGTTTTCTACCTCCACTCGCGTTTGCTCGAACGGGCTGCAAAAATTATCGATTCAGACGAGATTGCTAAAGACATGAACGACCTGCCCGACAGTTTAAAGGACAAAGTAAAAGGTGGCGGTTCGTTAACAGCACTGCCAATTATTGAAACACAGGCAGGCGACGTTTCGGCATACATTCCAACAAACGTAATCTCAATTACCGATGGACAAATCTTCCTCGAGTCGAACCTCTTTAACTCGGGAATACGACCTGCTATTAATGTGGGAATTTCAGTTTCGCGTGTGGGAGGAAATGCACAGGTGAAGGCGATGAAAAAGATTGCCGGAACGCTGAAACTCGACCAGGCACAGTTTCGCGAACTGGAAGCATTTGCAAAGTTTGGCTCCGACCTCGATGCATCGACAATACGCACACTCGATAAAGGGCGCAAAAATGTTGAAATCTTAAAAC
>WGCT01000365.1 GCA_015493625.1 Draconibacterium sp.
ATTTAAGAGATACAATAACAGAAATAGAAGTGGGAATAAAAGCGAAACAGATATTGAATTTAATTCATTTCGAATCGTAAAAAATTTAGGTTAAATTTGAAAACAATAAATAACTATAGAAATGCGATACTCAGATTATTTAAAACTTAAAGCAGAGCGAATTAACTCATCCTCTGTTTTAATCACGAAATATATTTTAAGTTACTTCCTGTTCGCGTTATTAATGTTGCCCTTCGGATTAATGGCTCAAAATCCGCTGAACAATATTTTTAAAACCGGGGGAAAGGAAATATCGATAGATACTACAAATGCTAATCTAGAAAGTACAAATTCTTTCGATGCGGTTAATATAAAGAATATCAATAAGTTAATCCAGAATACAGCATCATTAATTTTGAGTGATAAAGAGTTAATTCACAAGGAAAACTGGAAACAAATCGATTCTATTTTTTCAGAAAAAGAGAAGTTTATTGAACAAGAAGAAAAGGAGTTTAATGGATACGATAAACCCAATTTATCGAAATTTTTTCTTCATAATCTCAAGTTATCATGGGAAAATTATGTCACGGAGATTGAAAAATGGCAAAATAATCTGACCAATTATCTTGATAAAACAATCAAAGAGGCGAAACTATTTACCGAACGAAGAACGCTTTTAAAACTGTATAACGAATTAATTAAAAAGGAACACCTTCCGGTACTGAGTAAACAAATTGCAAACACAATTAAAGAACTCGATTCAATAATAAATTCGATTAACAACGACAAGCAGCAACTTCTTGTTTTACAAACCCGTATATCGGACAAAAATATTTTGTGCCACAAAGTAATTGAAGAGATTGAAGATTTAAATACGCAATTGAGAATTCAGGTTTTTACAAAAACAAAACCGGCCATTTGGAATATAAAACTTAAAAATACAATTCACGACGGATTTATAAGTTCATTTAAAAGGGCCTATAGAAACAATTATAAATCAATAAGTTATTACTACTCTAACCTTAATAATCGTAAAATAAGTTATCTGTTTTTTATGGGGTTTCTTATTTTTTTCATTTTAATTATACGGAAAAGATATATTGCGTTGGGTTACGACAGCAACACTCCGGGATTTGTTAAAATTGAACGTGTTTTAATAAAAAATCTAGGGGAAATTATTTTTTCGCTTGCATTAGCTCTTTGGATTTTCTTCTTCCCATATATTCCCACACTGCTTTCCGATTTCTTTTTCATTGTAATTACCTTTTCTCTGAGTTTAATTCTTCGAAAGTTTATTGACAAAACGGGGAGAAAACTTTTAATTACACTATTAATTCTTCTTATTTTAAATGTTTTAGAAGTTGTTATCTGGTATCTTGGCGATTATTCCCGGCTCTATCTTCTTTTCGAAACAGGTAGTGCTCTTTTGTTGCTTATTCCTTACTTGTCGATTTACAAAGATCGAGATCATTCGGGCAAATCGAGATTCTCGAAAATGGCAAAAAAGTTTCTCCCGTTTATGCTTATTACCTACTCTGCTGCATTTATCGGTAATATTTTTGGATTCGAAAACTTTTCCGTTTTGTTTATAAAAATAGGTATACGAACTGCCGTTATTACAATGATTGCTTACGGTTATGTTCGTATTTTAGTAAATATCTATTTTGCCTCAACAACGTTATTAAATTTAAAATACCCCGATATTGCATTTAAATATGGTGAAGTTATCGACAAGCGAGGCTCTAAAGTTATCCATATTATTATCTTTATTGTATGGGCAAAAGCCATTCTTCGCATTTTTGAAATCGATACTCCCTTTAGTAACTGGATGTCGGGAATTTTAACTACCGATATTACAATAGGAACCATCGCTTTTTCGCTCTCCGATATATTATTATTCGGAATTATTCTTTACATCACGTATCTGATTTCCGTATTTGTTAAAACAATTATTGAAGGAGAGATATTGGTGAAAATGAAGCTTCCACGGGGATTTCCGGCAGCAATATCAATGATGTTCCGTATTTTTCTGGTAACACTCGGTATTATGTTTGCCCTTTCCGCAACAGGTGTTGAACTAAGTAAGCTGAGTCTGTTGGCAGGTGCACTTGGTGTAGGTATTGGTTTTGGATTGCAAAATATTGTACAAAATTTCATTTCGGGATTAATTTTAATTTTCGAGCGCCCCATACAAGTTGGCGATACCGTTGAGGTAAATAACTTACTTGGCAAAGTAAAAGATATTGGAGTTCGCGCCAGCAATGTAACCACCTACGATGGGGCCGAAGTTGTTGTGCCAAATTCTAATCTGATTTCGAATGACTTAATAAACTGGACCCTTTCCGACAGCCGAAAACGTATAGAAGTTAAAGTTGGCGTTGCCTATGGTAGCGACCCGAATATTGTTTTAAAACTGATTGAACGCGTTGCTCTCGATCATCCAAAAGTGGAACAAAATCCACCACCACGGGCACTTTTCGAAGGTTTCGGCGATAGTTCGCTCGATTTCAGATTACTTTTTTGGGTGAACTTCGAAGTTGGACTGTCTACAAAAAGTGATGTTGCTGTGGGAATTTATAACACATTTGCTGAACACAACATTGAGATACCATTTCCACAAGTTGATTTGCACGTAAAAGACATTTCCGGGAATCGGACTGAAAATAAAAACGAGTAGCTGCCAAATTCATTGGATGAAGCCATAATTCTTACTGCTAAATAAAATATCTATGCTGTGCATATGGTTAATTTGGTATCATTGCAGTTCAAATACTTTTTCTCCGGCAATCCATGTACTTTCAATTTTAGCATCTAAAACCTGTTTTTGTGATGCGGTCATTAAATCGGTATCGAGAATAACAAAATCGGCCCACTTCCCCGGTTCTATTGTCCCTTTTTCGTCTTCGTCGAACGATGCTTTTGCCGCCCAAATTGTCATCGAGCGTAAAGTTTGCTCGTGTGTTAATCCCTCCTCTTTTTGCCATCCGCCTTGGGGCCAACCTTTTTTGTCGGTGCGAAACACAGCGGCGTAAAACGTATAAAGTGGCTCAATATTTTCAACCGGGAAATCGGTTCCATTGGGTAACCATCCTAACTGGTTTAACAGAGTGCGGTATGCATATGCACCTTTAATTCGTTCCTTCCCCACTCTATCTTCGGCCCAATACATATCCGACGTGCAGTGTGTAGCCTGAACAGATGGAACAACTGAAAACTGAGCAAACTTTTTAAAATCGTTTTGGTTAATAATTTGAGCATGTTCAATTCGCCAACGCCGGTTATTTTTCCCTTTTAAAAACTGCCCATACGTATTTAATACAAATCGGTTGGCACTGTCGCCAATTGCATGAGTAGCCACAGCATAATTATTATCGTATGCAAGCCGACAAACTTTATTGAAATACTCTTGTGTCATAACCTGCAACCCACTGTTCCCGGGGTCGTCGGAATATTCATCTAAAAGAAGTGCTCCTCGCGACCCGAGTGCCCCGTCGGCATATAATTTAATGGTGTTAACTTCCAGTCTTTCGGTTTTATAAATTCCTTTTTTAACAAAGTACTCGAAATTTTCGTCGGTGGCGCTAACCATTGCATTAATCCGCATTTTCAAAGCATTCTCTTTCTGCATTTCATCCACCAAAAGAATTGTGGTTTTTGGTAATCCGCAATCGGTAACCGAAGTTAATCCAACTGCAAAACAATTTTTTTGTGCCTCTAAAAGTCCTTTTTTATGTTGCTCGCGAGAAATTTCAGGAATGTGCTGTGTTACTAACCCCTCGGCATTATCGATTAACACACCGGTTGGTTCACCGTTTTTTAACAAAACATTACCTCCCGAAACCTTTGTGTTTTTTGTAACTCCACCCAATTCAAGTGCTTTCGAGTTGCACCAAACTGCGTGCCCGTCGACTCGAACTAAACAAACCGGAGTGTTGGGGAACAATTTATCAAGTTCGCTCTTGTCGGGAAACTCCTTTTCTTTCCAATCGTTTTGGTCCCAACTTCTTCCTAAAACCCACTTCCCTCCATATGTTTTATGATGATTTTTTATAATTGAATAAATCTCCTCTTTGCTTTTTGTCCCCCGTAAATCGGCATACTCCATTAAATCAATTCCATATCCGTTAAAATGGCAATGTGCATCGTTAAAACCCGGATAGACAAATTTTCCTTCGGCGTTAATTACATTTTCACTTTTATATTTTTTCTGAATCGATGAATTTGTGCCTGTAGCAATAATTTTTCCCTCTGAAACAGCAAAACTTTCAACTTTCGAGAAACTACTATCAACCGTATAAACAGTGGCATTCGAAACAATTAAATCAACCGTATCTTTTTTATTACATGCATTCATTACAACTAAAATTACAAGCGAAAATAACAATACACAAAGCTGTTTCATTTTAAATATTTTTTATCGAACAAATATAGTTTTTCTGTGCTTACTCTACCAATACAGTACAACGAGCTGCTTTTAATCCTTTTGATTTTGCCAAAACTTCAATTTTGCCACTCTTGTCTCCTTTGCGAACAATTAGCTGGCAACGCCCTCTGAAAGCTTTTACGTGTGGCTGCTGAAAGCTTTTCATATCGGTAGGATTTCCATTACCCACAGCTTGCAATTTTCCAACACCTTCAATTGTAAATTCGATTGGCGTTTCGGCATCGGGAACCCGCAATCCATTCTTATCGAGCACCTCAATATTAAAATAAACCAGATCGTTTTTACTTTTCAGAATCAGTTTCGTTTCGGGTATTATTTTTATTTGAAATGGTTTTCCGGTAGTTTTTAAACGTTGCCGAACAACCTCTTTTTCATCGTTAATTCCCACAGCAACCAGTTCTCCCACTTCGTATGGAACCTCGAATTGGGCTGTAAGTTTTGTCGCCTCCGAAACCGGTTTCGTTCCAATAATTTTTCCGTTCAGTTCGAGCCGCACTTTTTGGCAACGCGAATAAACCGACACTTGCAACGGAGTTCCTTCGTGTCCCTGCCAGTTCCAGTTTTTCCATTCGTTTGGCCATCCCCAAAAACTCACCTGCTCCTCTTCACCTTCCGGAACTGGCGCATGAACCAACATCTCCAACTTACTTTCCTGCCACACAACATCTCTGTAAAACTGTTGTGGTTTTTTGTTCCCTATAATATCAATATCGCCACAATAACCGTTAAACCACGGCCAGCGCTGCAACGAAATTTCTCCGTCGGATTTTAACTGATTGTGGCCAATGCCCGACTCGCCAAAATAGTCCATTCCTGTCCAAACAAAATCGCCAATTACATACGAGTGCTTCTGTACCATCTGCCAGTTTTCCAATGCCTCTTTTGCTACCGACTCGGTTCCTACTATTACTCTTTCAGGAAAATTTTTATGATCCTCCTCGTATCGCTGCCATTGGTAATTGTAACCCTGAATATCCATTTGTGCAAAAACAGCTTCACTCTCTTTCCATGTTTTTTCAGGATATTCCCAAAATTTACAAACCGCCTGTGTTACAGGGCGTGTTGTATCGAACTCCTTTACTTTTGCTTTTAAAGCAGCAGCTATTTTTAATCCCGAAAGATTGCCTCGTTCCTTTATTTCGTTACCCACACTCCAAATAATTACCGACGGGTGATTCCGGTCGCGCAAAAGCATCGATTCCATATCGCGCTCCCACCAGTCGTCGAAATAGAGATGGTAATCATCTTTTTTCTTGGGCAATTGCCATTGGTCGAACAATTCATCCATTACCAACATTCCCAGCTCGTCGCAAGCATCTAAAAACAATTGCGACGGAGGATTGTGAGCAACCCGGATTGCATTAAAGCCATTTTTCTTCATTAGCCAAACACGGCGATATTCGGCACTTTTAAACGCCGCAGCTCCTAAAATTCCATTATCATGATGAAGACATCCTCCTTTTAATAATACGCTTTTCCCATTCAGCAAAAATCCCTTTTCGGGCGAGAAACTGATTGAACGAATTCCAAATTTTATTGTGGTTTCGTCGACTGTTTTACCTCTTTTTTTTAGTTGAATAACAGCCGTATACAAATGTGGTGTTTCGGTACTCCACAATTGTGGGTGCATAACTTCTGTTTCTTGCCGAACAAATGCTTTTTTATGCGGCTCAATTGTCGTTTTCCTTTCCGAAACAGCAACAACTTCTCCCCGTTGATTCTGAATTTGAAACACAACATGAACCTCCTCTTTTTCCAAAGTTGAGTTTACAATTTTTGTTTCGATGTCTACTGTTGCTTCATTTTTCGAGAGTTTTGAAGTGGTAATAGAATTGCCCCACAACGCAATATAAATTCTATCTGTTTTTATCAACTTAACATCTCTGTAAATTCCCGAACCACTGTACCAGCGCGAGTTTTCGCCTTCGTTTTTCACTCTTACCGCCAACACATTTTCTTTGCCTGTCTCGTTCAAATAGTTTGTTAAATCGAATGAGAATGCAGTATAACCATACGGATGATTTCCCAAATATTTTCCGTTTATCCAAACATCGGTATTCATATAAACGCCATCGAAAAGAACAGTTATTCTCTTTCCCGAATCCTCTTTTTTTAATGTAAAGTGTTTACGGTACCAGGCAGTTCCTCCTACAAAATGCCCTGTTGATGCGCCACCGGCACTCGCTTCCGAAAATGGCCCAATCTGTTTAACACCGGCCTTTTCGGGTAAATCTTCAATGCTAAAATCGTGTGGAATTTTTAATGTCCGCCAGTCCGAATCGTCGAAATTTGGTTTTTCTGCACCGGAAACAGTATTACGTATAAATTTCCAGTTATCGTTAAATTGAATTTCTCTTTCAAAAGAATGGGATTGAAATGTACACGAGTTTTGCAATAACAGCCAACACAAAAATACAATCAGAAAAATATTTGTCTTCATTCGTTTTCGTTTTACAACTTAATGTAAAACTAACAATTACTTTACAACTACAGTTTTAATATTTACAAATTCTCTAATTCCGTGTGCCGAAAGTTCTCGTCCGTAACCACTCTCTTTAATTCCTCCAAACGGTAAACGGGGGTCGGAACGTACAAAATCGTTTACAAAACAGCAGCCGGCATCCAACGAAATTTCAGCAATATTCTCACCCATTTTAATGTTTTTTGTAAATACTGCGGCCCCGAGTCCAAATTCAGTATCGTTGGCTATTTTTATTGCCTCTTTTTCATCTTTCACTTTCATAACCGAAGCAACCGGACCAAACAGCTCCTCTTCGTATGCCGGCATTCCGGGTTTTACATTTTCTAAAATTGTTGGTGGATAAAACGCTCCGGGTCGTGCAGGAATCTCGCCACCCAAAATAATTTCAGCTCCTTTTTTTACCGAATCGACGACCTGTTTATGCAGTTCGTCGCGTAAATCGGTTCGCGCCATTGGTCCCATTGTCGACTCTTTTTCGCATGGGTCGCCAAAATAGGCATTGTTCATTTCGTGGGTAAAGTGTTCCAGAAATTCGGCATAAACATCTTCAACAACAATAAATCGTTTGGCAGCAATGCAACTCTGACCGGCATTTAGCAACCTTCCGGCGGCACATCGCTTTGCTGCATCTTTTAAATCGGCATCTTTCAGAATTACATACGGGTCGCTACCACCCAATTCCAAAACGCATTTTTTTAATTGGCCACCGGCAATTGCTGCAACACTTTTCCCGGCAGGTGTACTTCCGGTTAAACTAACGGCTTTTATTGCATGATGCTCGATTACCTTTTTAACCTGCGAACTTCCTATTAATAACGAGCGGAATACATTCTCGGGGAAACCGGCTTCACGTACAATCTCTTCAATTGCAAGAGAACAGCCCGGAACATTACTGGCATGTTTTAAAACGCCTGTATTTCCGGCCATTAACGTAGGTGCAAGAAATCGGAAAACCTGCCAGAAAGGGAAATTCCACGGCATAATAGCTAAAATGGTCCCCAAGGGCCGGTACGAAATAAACGAGCGTGTTGCTTGGGTTGAAATATCTTCGTTGGCCAAAAAAAGCTCCGCATTCTCGGCATAATAGTCGCAAACCCAGGCACACTTTTCTATTTCGGCAATGCCCTCTTTTTCTACTTTACCCATTTCTAAAGCCATTAGCCGGGCAAGTTCCTCCTTTTTGCTTTTTAGTAAACTCGACAGATTTTGCATTAACCCACTGCGGTGCGCAAATGTTGTTGTACGCCAGTGGTACCAGCTTTTATCAACCGAGTTAATTATTTTTTCAACTCCTTTTTCTGAATGAGACTCGTATGTTTGAATGGTTTTCCCTGTTGTTGGATTTATTGACTTAAGCATATTTTGTAATTTATTTAAATCGAAATTACAAAAAATCGGGTTGATTCAAACAAAATTTTTAATGAATTGAAACTTCGATTGCAAGTAATTCTGAATTCATTAATAAACGAATATTTAGTGGGTCGTAAAATCAAAATGTTTCCAATGCATCGTACTTTTATGAAAGGTATCCGGTAAGCTTTATTTCGCCAACGATAAGCAAAATATACACCGTTACCAGGTTTATTTCGTTTATGTTTTATCGAATTGAGGTTTTCGGAATTTTCAAAAAAAATATTATTCCACAATTCGTATTTCGGTGGTCATTTCAATTGCTTTCCGGTAAACATAACTAACTCCGCAATATTTTGTCTCCGACAATTCTATGGCCTTTTCGAGCTTTTTTACAGGTAAATCTTTCCCCTTAAACTGGTAGATAACATTTATTTTTTTGTAATACGATGGATATCCTTCCGAGAGTTCTCCCTCGACAATAACATTAAACGCTTCGGGAACCACTTTCATTTTTTTAAGAATTAAAACAACGTCAATTCCGGTGCATCCTGCTAACGAAGTAAGCATCAGTTTTTTCGGACGCGGGCCTAAATCGCTTCCTCCTGTTTTCTCGGTTGCATCTATCGTAACTTTGTGTCCGTCCATGTCGGTTTCAAATGCAATTTTATCTTTCCAGGCCATATCTATTATATGCTTCATCTCTTTTGGTTTTTATATGTTCAACTCTAACATTTAATTTGCCAAAATGTTTTAACCTGGATTATGTTCAGAAAAAAAGAATCACTGATTTTATTGCTTTATCTGTTTGTTTAAAAATATGTATTTTCGCACGCAAACAAGAAGTGTGCAAAACTTATTGGTTCGGTACATTTTTATAAATATCTCATAAACAAAGAATTACAAGGCACAAGGCAATTGTCATAATTTGCTAAAAATCAGACCTTTGCAACTTTGCGAGAAACAAAAATTTAACGAAGTATTGAAACGATAATGGGCATAAAAAGCATTTTAAGGAAAAGCGATTATTACGATGAAGTTGTTTATCGGGAGTATTATTAAAAACCAATGAATTTAAAATAGATGAATTTTCAGGAATTAATTACGCAGCGACAAAGTGTTCGCAAATACCAGAACAAACCGGTGGAACGTGAAAAGTTGGATAAACTCATTGAATCGGTACGTATTGCACCTTCGGCAAGTAACTCACAACCCTGGAAACTCATCGTTGTCGACGAGCCGGAATTAAAAGATAAAGTGGCCAACGCAACTTTTAGCAAGTTAGTTGCATTTAATAAGTTTACGCTGCAATCGCCTGTGCTGGCAGTGCTGGTAATAGAAAAACCACGATTAATAACTCAAATAGGAGGAAGCGTTAAAAACCGTGAATTTCCGTTAATCGATATTGGAATTGCTGCCGAGCATTTCTGTCTTCAGGCAACCGAACTGGGTTTAGGAACCTGTATGATGGGCTGGTTTAACGAAAAGAAAATTAAACAACTTCTTAATATTCCAAAAAAGAAACGCATTGGACTGGTAATTTCGTTGGGTTACGCACCCGAAGATTATAAGCTCCGTCAGAAAACCAGAAAGCCCGTGGAGGAGATGTGTAGTTTTAATTCCTATTAATACCAAATTAACCTTTTAGTGCCGTATTGAATCTCTTCTTTTGCGCCGGCTCAATTAAAATTCTTGGCTATTAATTTATTAATACCTTTTTCAATTGAAGAATTAACCTGCCGGAAATCGGGAATTTCTTTTCCCACAAAAATAAAGAAAACAGCCACCTGTTTCCCCGACAACGAGTTGTACAATATCTGCTTGTTTAACCGGTACGATTCGCGCATTTTACGCTTAATTAAATTACGGTGAACAGCCCGTTTAAAATTTCGTTTACCCACCGAGAACGCTGCCTGAGCCGGGAATTTTGAAGGTAGTTTTGTTTCAATAAAAACAACTTTAACAGGAAACGAGAGGAATGAATCTCCCTCGGTAAAAAGCGTGTCGATTATTTTTTTACTGGTTAACCGCTCTTCCTTTTTAAAAGTTGCTTTCAACTTTTTATCGTTGCTATTTTTGGTAAACGTATTCATTTAAACAAAAAAGGCCGTCAGTCGGTTGACAGACAGCCTTTGCGACAATTTATAATTTTCTATTTTTTATTCTTTTTTATGTATTGCTCCAGTGCCATTGTCATCGATGGTGCCTGTGCTGTGGGTGCCTGAATGTCTAACCGCAAACCGGCCTCTTTTATTGCTTTTGCTGTTGCGGGGCCAAAACAGGCAATTCGTGTTTCGTTTTGTTCAAAATCGGGAAAATTCTGAAAAAGCGACTTTATTCCCGAAGGACTAAAAAACACCAAAATATCGTATTTAATATTACTTAAATCGCTTAAGTCGCTGCTAACAGTACGGTACAAAACAGCTTTTGTAAACTTAACTCCCTCTCCTTCTAAAACCTTTGGGATATCTTGCTTGTGAATATCGGAAAGCGGAACAAGAAAATTCTCATCTTTGTGCTTTCTCATAATTACGGCAAGATCGGCAAATCTTCCATTACCATAGAAAATTTTTCGTTTACGATACACAATGTATTTCTGCAAGTAAAAAGCTGTTGCTTCCGAAATACAAAAATATTTCATTGAATCGGGAACGGTAACGCGCATCTCTTTTGCAATTCTAAAGAAATGATCGATTGCTGTACGACTTGTAAAAATTACTGCAGTATGATCCAAAATCTGAATCCGGGTTTGTCGAAACTCTTTTGCCGAAATACCTTCAACCTGAATAAACGGCCGAAAGTCTATTTTAAGATTACTCTTCTCGGCCAATTCAAAATATGGCGATCGTGCAGTACTTGGTGCTGGCTGTGAAACTAAAATACTTTTGACCTTCAAAACAATTTGCTTTTAATGATAATACTTTATCCCCTTCCTAAATTACAACTACTTTATAAATTAAAAGCAAGGGTAAAATTTCAAGGGTACAAAGGTATAAAAAGAGATAAAATATCGAAAACTGTTTTTTCAATAAAATATTAGCCCCTCTTTGGAGCAATAAAATGTAAAAAACAACAGTTGCAAGTAGGCCTGCATACACCATTATTAAAGGGTTTTCGGCTGGGTAATAATTAATTAATGCAACTATCGGGAACAGTACAATTCCTAAAGTTCTGTTAAAAATATCGATATTAAACAGGTACTCGTTGGTCTCTAAAACGCTTTCGAACACCAATCCAACGGCATAGTAAAGAACTTTTTTCAGAAAAAAGTAACCTAAAACTGCCCCAAAAGTAATAAGAAATAACAGAAAATTTCGGCTTGAAAATTCTAAATTTAAAACTCCTTCAACCTGATAAATAAATAGTGAGAAAATAAAATAAAAGATGATATCGAGTTGCGTTGCCCCGTGTGGAATAGGATATTTTTTTTCGCGAAATAGCCGAAAAGAGGTGCTGTAATTAATACCAGACTGAAACAAAAACCGAATATAACGGGTTGAAGAAATACGAACCGTTGCAAATAAAACCAGTGCCAAAATAAATAATACAGTAATCCAATCGGTATTTAACTCTTTTTTTTTGCGAATTGGCAGCTGTAAAACATTGTTTTTTGCATTAACCGAGGTTACCAGTTTTACGTTGTTTTTGGGTTGAATATATTGCGACCCTTCGATTAAAAGATTTTTATCGTGCTCCTGTTGGCGGTGTTTTGCCTGTTTGAGCGTAGTGTGCTTCGCGGCTGAATTGTGCCGGGAGATTGTGTCGGAGGCCAAATTATTTTGCAGCAAACCGGTATTGTTTGCTTGTACAAATTCAGGAAAAATATGTAATGTATGTGCTGCCTCAACCATATTAAAATCTTCCGGTTATTTTTCAAGTTGCAAAGATACCAATAGAATGGGAATTATGTTTATTTTTGATTTCGATGTTTTGTAGAAAAGCATCTTCGGATTTTTAATTTATGAGAAGACTTTTTTTATGATAATTTATCTTGCTCCTATTCAGGGATTTACCGACTTCGTTTATCGCAAAGCATATGCTGCTGTTTTTTCTCATATCGATGCCTTTTTTATACCGTACATTTCGGTGAAGAACAATACAATTTTACCGAAACACAAACGCGAAACAGTTTTGTATAACAATGCTCAAAAGCGAGTAATTCCGCAAGTTCTTGTAAAAAATACCGATGAGTTTCTGTTTCTCTCTGCCTTTTTAAAAACCGCCGGGTACAACGAAGTTAACCTTAATTTGGGGTGTCCATATCCAATGGTAACCAAGCGTGGAAAGGGAGCAGGACTTTTAAATAACATCTATGAAATAGAGAAGATGCTCGACTCATTTTTTACACAAACCAGTTTAAAACTGTCGGTAAAATTACGTGCCGGATTAACTTCTTCTAACGAGATAAAAGCAGTTGTTCCGCTGTTAAACCGCTATCCGTTAACCGAAGTTATTTTGCACCCGCGTATTGCAGGGCAGCTTTACAAAGGAGCCATAAACGAGTGGACCTTTCGGTTTGCTGTTGAGAACCTTAAAAAGAAGCCGGTTTACAATGGCGATATTTTTTCGGTTGAAACATTTAAAAAACGAAAATTACTTTTCCCCGAAACAGAAAAATGGATGTTAGGAAGGGGCGTTTTAATGAATCCGTTTTTACCAGCCGAAATAAAAAATTGCAGTTTTACCCATGAGGAAAGAACAACAAAATTAAAAGAGTTTCACCGGTTAATGTACGAAGGATATGGCGAAACAATGGATAATTTGGGGAATGTAATTAACAAGATGACACAATTCTGGAGTTATTTTAGTTACAGCTTTCCCAACCAAAAGAAAGTTTTTAAAGCAGTAAAAAAAGCAAAAGGCGAGGAAAGCTACAACGAAGCTGTTCGAAAAGCTTTTTATTCTTTGAATTCAATATAAACAGAAACAACTGACTCCTGCCGGTTAATTTACCGAACAATTTTCCCTTTCGTATTTGCCCATTAAATCCATAAGCAAATACATCTCTTTTACCTCGGAAGTATCTTTTGGCCCCTGGCAAAGTTCCATAAACCTCAGCACTGCCTTTTGGTAATCCTCTTCTGTTTCTATTTTATAAATCATATTTTTTAATGTGCATCGAGCCAGTTATCAGCGGCATTCATTTCAACTGTTAACCGAACTCCAATATCCAACACGTTTTCCATTTCGTTTTTTACAATCTCCTGCACCACTTCTAATTCGCTTTTTTCAACATCGAAATTCAATTCATCGTGAACCTGAAGTACCATTTTCGAATTTAATTCCTTCTCTTTTAGTTGTCGGTAAATCGAAATCATTGCCAATTTAATAATGTCGGCAGCCGACCCCTGTATAGGTGCATTTATTGCATTTCGTTCTGCCATGCCCCGCACAACGGCATTTGCAGAATTGATTTCTTTAAGATAACGCTTTCGGCCCTTAATTGTTTGAACAAAACCTTGATTTCTTGCCAAATCAATCTGTTTATTCATAAAATCTTTAATTTTTGGGAAGTTTTCGAAGTAACCGTCTATTAAGTTTTTGGCTTCGTTACGCGTAATATTTAACCGTTGCGAAAGGCCAAATGCCGAAATACCGTAAATAATTCCAAAGTTTGCGGTTTTTGCTTTTCGTCGCATCTCTTCATTCACCTCTTCAACCGGTACGTTATATATTTTCGATGCTGTAATTGCATGAATATCTTTTCCTTCGTTAAATGCTTTTTGCATCTCTTCGTCGCCACTTAACGCAGCCATTATTCGCAACTCAATTTGCGAATAGTCGGCCGAAAGAAAAATATGATTCTCGTCTGACGGAACGAATGCTTTTCGCATTTCGCGGCCATTTTTTGTTCGTATTGGTATGTTTTGCAAATTCGGATTTACCGAACTTAACCGTCCGGTTGCTGCAATTGCCTGATTGTATGAGGTGTGTATTTTCCCTGTTTTCGGATTAATTAGCAATGGCAACGCCTCTACATAAGTAGAGAGTAGTTTTTTTAACCCTCTGAAATCGAGTACTTTCTGAACAATTGGATGGCGGTCGGTTAGTCGCACCAAAACCTCCTCGGCGGTTGAATACTGTTTGGTTTTTGTCTTTTTTGCTTTTGTATCAATTTTTAATTTTTCGAAGAGTACAACACCCAGCTGTTTTGGCGATGCCACATTAAACTCCACACCGGCCAGCTCAATTATCTCTTTTTCGAGTTGAATAATTTGTGAACGTAAACTTTTGGCAAATTCTTTTAACTCTTCGTCATTAATTTTTACCCCTGCATTTTCCATATGAACAAGCACCGGAATAAGTGGCATTTCAATTTCGGCAAAAAGAGAGGCAACTCCGGATTTTTTAAGTTCCGGGTCGATTGCCTGTTTTAGCTGATAGGTTAAATCGGCATCTTCGCACGAGTAATCGCGCAGTTTGTCGAGTGGCACCGAACGCATTCCCCGTTGGTTTTTCCCCTTTTTCCCAATTAAATCTTCGGTGGGTACCTTTTTGTAATTCAAAAACTGCTCGCACAACATATCGAGGTTGTGTTTTAAATCGGGCTGAATGAGGTAGTGTGCCAGCATTGTATCGTACAATTTTCCTTTCACTTCCACATTGTAGTTGCTCAGCATTAAAATATCGAACTTAATATTTTGCCCAATTTTAGTAATCTTTTCATCGGCAAAAACTTCCCTGAATTCATCTAAAATTTTTTGTGCTTCGTTTTGGTCGGCAGGCAAAGTAACGCAATACGCTTCGTGTTTTCTAAACGAGAACGAGAGGCAGACAATTTCGGCCAGATGTGTGTTTAATCCTGTTGTTTCGGTATCGAAACAAAACTCTTTTTGCACCGAAAGTTCGGCACGCAAACTGGCACGCTGCATTTCGTTTTCAACCAAAAAGTATTGGTGCTGAACAGTTTCAATAGTTTCAAATGTATCTTCGGCAGGAGCCGAAAGAGTTCCCATATCGAACAGAGTACCTTGCATTGAGGGGGCTGCCGGAGTATCTTTTAAATTTAATCGTTGAATAATTGTACGAAATTCCAACTCTTCGAAAAGAGCCGTTAGTGCTTTTTTATCTATTTCATCGCGTATTAATTTCTTAGTATCGAACTCAATGGGCACATCTAAAATTATGGTTGCCAGCACTTTCGACAGTCGTACCTGATCTTCAAATTCAATAAGTTTTTCTTTCTGTTTTCCCTTTAACTTATCTATGTTTTTATAAATTCCATCGATACTTTCGAATTCCGAAATAAGCTTTTGAGCCGATTTTGGCCCGACACCGGGGCAGCCCGGAATGTTGTCGGCATTGTCGCCCATTAAACCCAAAATATCAATTACCTGCTCCGCTGTTTCAATCCCAAATTTTTCTTTTACTTCGGTCAGGCCCCAAACTTCGGCGTCGCCACCAGCTTTGCCCGGTTTAAACATAAATGTTTTGTCAGAAACAAGTTGTGCGTAATCTTTGTCGGGAGTCATCATGTAAGTTGTAAATCCTTCTGTTTCTGCTTGTTTGGCTAACGTTCCAATTACATCGTCGGCTTCGTAACCGGCTTTTTCAATAATCGGGATATTGAATCCTTCAATAATTTTTCGGATGTAAGGAATTGATTTCCGTAAATCTTCGGGCATTGCTTCGCGGTTGGCCTTATATTCCGGAAATATTTTATGTCTGAAAGTTGGTGCCGAAACATCGAATACAGCTCCAATAAATTTCGGGTTCTCTTTTTCGAGTACTTGCATAATTGTATTGGTAACTCCCAGCATTGCCGAAGTGTTTAACCCTTTCGAATTGAAACGTGGATTGCGAATAAATGCAAAATAACTTCTATAAATTAACGCATAAGCATCGAGTAAAAAGAGCTTTTTTTGATTGCTTTCAGACATATATTTTTGTTGTATTAATTATCGGCTGCAAACCATTCGGCATACGAGGTAACCGTTTCGTACAGTCGGATACTAAAAAGTGAAACACCGGAAGGAAGATGTTGTTTGAGAATTTCGGAAATATAGGTAACAATATTTTCTGAAGTGGGCTGAAAATCGACAACAATAATACGTTCCGAAGTTTGTTTTAACAGATCAATCTGTTTTTTCGAAAAGAGAGAATTAACCATTAAAGCGTGGTCGAACCGATTTACAATTTTCGATTTTACAACCGCTTTTAAATCGCTAAAGTCGAGTACCATTCCATCTTTGGGGTTGCCCGGTTGTTTTTTTGTTTCGCCAATTAATGTAACCTGCAGGTTGTACGAATGACCGTGAATATTTCGGCAAAGCCCGTCGTATTGATACAGAGCGTGCGCCATTTCGAAATGAAAACGTTTTGTAACGCGTATCTTTGTCATTTTCTTTTATTAATTTCTCGACCGTGAAAATACATTTTTTTTGCGAAAGAAATTATTATTCATCAAGCGAAAGAATGAAATTATTATCGATATATTTAGTTTTTAATTTTTGGGGCTGACGAGCTTGTTAAACAAAGTTGTTTAAAATGAATGAAACGGATAGTACTTTGCCTCTTCAAATTGTTTCGACCCGGGTTGGTTATTCAAATTCGGTGTTAATTATACACGGCGACAACTCGCTGTTAATCGATACCGGTGTGTCAGGTCATTTACACGATTTTATTGCGCTTTTTAAACAGAACAATTTGAGTCCGAGAGCGATTAAACTTATTGTTTTAACCCATACACATTACGACCACACCGGAAATTTAGCCCAACTGGCAGAACTTACGGGGGCTAAAGTTATTGTTCATAAAAATGAATTTGAAAACCTGAAAAACGGATTTATAAAAATTCCGGACGGAGTGATTTTAAAAACCAAAATTATTTCGACCCTGGGAAAAATTTTTGCACGAAAGTACGCATCGCCAAAACCGTTTACGGCTCATTTAATTAATAACGGTACATTCGATTTAAAGGCGTTTGGAATTGATGCAAAAATCATATCAACTCCCGGCCACACCAACGGTTCGCAATCGGTTTTAATAGGAACAACACTTATTTCGGGCGATACTTTTTTAAATTTGAAAGATGGTACTGTTTTCCCAATATTTGCCAACAACCCCAAACTCCTTTTGGCAACATGGCAAAATATTATCAATTTAGGTGTTACCGAAATATATCCGGGGCATGGGAAAAAAATGAGTATTCAGGATGTATTTCCCGATTTTAACTTTTGGAAAAATAAATTCAAAATAATTTGAAATCTCAAAACTAAATTTAAGAATCTTATTTCTTTATAAAGAAAGAGGTTTCGCCAATTTCGTTGCCATCGGCAAAAAGGTTTACAATATACTTTCCGGGCATTAATTGTGGTTCGTTCGAATTATCCCAGAAAATAGCTACGGGCAGCTCTTGTCCTTCGTAATTAACTTCGCGCATGGCCGAATACTGAATTTTCAAATCTTCGAATTGAAACAAATTGTTTTCCGATTTGCTCAGCAAAAGCTGGTCGGGACGTAAAATACGGGCGTAAATCTTTTTTGCCCCTCGCTTGGCTGTGGGGTTTTTACTCAACACAAAGTAGATGCGTATTTTTGATACTCGTTTTGCATATTTGGTTGCCTTACTCCGTTGGTTTAAAGGCTCGGCATGTAATTCGCGGGCCTCCAACATTGAAGCACGTTGCAAATTTTGTTGCAGGTTTTGCTTCTCTTTACTGAGCTGTGTATTTTTCTGTTCAACCTTTTTAAACTGTTTTTTTACTTCCAGATTTTCTGCTCGCAGCTCTTTATTAACAGCGTTTAGCGAATCAATCTGAACTACAAAATTTCGCATAATTCCACGTAAAGTGGTTACCTGTTTTTGGTAGCCCGAAATTTTCTGATAACTCACTTTTTTGGTCTGCTCCACCTCAATTAAAAGGTCGCGCACTTTTGCTTGTGCAACAAAAAGTTGTTCGTTAATGGTATCGTTTTCGGTAGAAAGCGAATCGTACCCGGCTGCAATTTCTCTTAATTCAATTTGAATGGAATCTTTCTCGGCTTTAATATCGTTAAGAATAACAACGTGCTCTTTTCGCTGAATAAAAAAGAGTACTCCGAGCACAATTAGTGCAATAGAAAGTACCGCAACAATTATATTATTTCGAAGGTCTTTTGCCTTCTGTTTTTTTATCGCTTCTGCTTCGTTCATAGTTTTTTTCTGAAAGTGAGAAAATTACAAATCATTTTTCTCAGTTTATAGAACGTTACAAAATTACAAATCTTTTGTGTGGCATCAAATTTAACTTCAAACAAATAAACAAGCGACTTTTTGCAGATAAAACTATTTTTATGAAATTCGCTGTTGTTTTAAGTGGCACGGCAACATGGCGGAGGTGGGTTATTCGAAGTTGCATTATTTTACATTCTCGAATGCTCAATTCATCTTACTTTTTATACCTATTTAACTTTGAATTGCCGTATGATTGAATTAAAATATTTTGTGCAAGGTTGAGTTAGAATATTTCGGCATAGCCATAGCTATGTTGAAATATTTTAACGATGAGATTGTGCAAAAGAATAAGTTCAATGCGGCAATACGAGGTTAACTTGGTATTACTAAAAAAAATAAACGATTAAGACCAATGAAGCGAAAACCCATAATAAAAATGTACAGCTTTGGCGAGTATTCGCAGTGGGAGCGTGGAAGTAAAGAGTTGCCTAAAATTATTGATTTTTCCACCAACATTAAAGCTGAAATTGGGACAGAATTTGGTTATGTTTTGCACATAAAAAACGGCAAGGGTAAAACTGTGACTTTTGAAATTAAACACCCTCCATTTACCGACAACGAAGGAAATATACGGCCTCCATTTACCGGCGAACAATTTATTCGAACCAATGATTTTAAATTTTATTTGGGCGACTGTATTTGGGAGCCTTTAAAAGACAAACTTGGAGAATGGGAACTTACCACTTTTTATAAGGGGGAAGTGGTGGCACATAAAACATTTTTTTTGTCAGAAAAATA
>WGCT01000366.1 GCA_015493625.1 Draconibacterium sp.
ATATTCAATTGGCAGGTAGTTGATGAACTCGCAATTTTTGAACAGATTTTAATTAACATAATTAATGTGAATTGCTTTCAAATTGTATTTTATCGATCTTTGACACAGTTTTATTGTCGCTACATACAGACAGGTAACAGTTGTGAATTGCTTTCAAATTGTATTTTATCGATCTTTGACACAGTTTTAAACTGAACTACTAACATTGGTGAAGTGTTGTGAATTGCTTTCAAATTGTATTTTATCGATCTTTGACACAGTGAATGAAGCAAACAGTAATAAACTGCAATAGTTGTGAATTGCTTTCAAATTGTATTTTATCGATCTTTGACACAGTTCCTCCATTTGCAACCCCTAACTTATTCGTGTTGTGAATTGCTTTCAAATTGTATTTTATCGATCTTTGACACAGTTTCCATACGACCCATATTGGGGTTGGACGTGTTGTGAATTGCTTTCAAATTGTATTTTATCGATCTTTGACACAGTGCTTGTTTAATAAACAACTGAGGAACAAAGCCTTAGATCGCAATTCAGGATTAAAAAAAGAAACTGTGTAACCGTCTGATTTTTAAAAATCAGACGGTTTTTTATTTACATTGTCGGCGTTACTGCATTGTCGGCGTCACTCGAAGTGACACCGACAATTTTTGATATCGATACAATTTTAAAATAGTTCTAATTGCTGGGGAGTTTCCGGACGGGCAGCTTCCGACTCGCCCCTAAAAAATTCCATCATCCCAAACTGTTTATCGGTTAATGTAAATACTATTATTTCGCCACTCGGTGGAAGAATTGATTTTACACGCTGAATATGTACCATTGCATTTTCGCGACTGTTGCAGTGCCGTATATAAATTGAAAACTGCAACATTGTAAAACCATCTTTTAATAGCTTTTTACGAAACTGCGATGCATTGCGCCTGTCTTTCTTTGTTTCGGTTGGCAAATCAAAAAACACAAAAACCCACATAATACGGTATTGGTTTAAACGGTTTAACCGAGTCATTTCACAAAAGTTCAGGATAAATCAGTTTTCGAGTTTCACCCTCAAAACATTGCATTAACGATGCTGTAGTACGTTGCATACCCACCATTAACGGGCTTGTTTGTCCGTCTATTTTAATATCCATTGCCGGAATTTGCAGTAGTTTACGTTTTAGTATCGGAGTTAGTTTTTCTAAATCATCTTCTTCAAAAGCAATTTGCAAAACCAACTCGTCAACCAGTGGTCGATAAGGTTCCATAATGTCGTCAGCCAAACAGTATGGATTGTATTTATTTCGATGATGAATACCAACAGCAGTTAACAATCCGCTTGCAACCAACGACCGCGCAACAACGCCACGCAAAATTGCATAACCATAATTTAGCAGGTTATTGGGTGGTTCTCCGTAACGGTGGCGTTTAAATTGTTCGTAGCTTAAATCTCGGAGTGACTCAAAGTCACACCGAGACTCGTTATAAAACAATACTTTCCAATAATATGCTGCTGCCCTACCCTCGCAATTTTCTATATCTCCGCTTTTTACAATGCCTGCCAAATAATGCAAACGAGCAGCATCGATATCGAGTTTTTCAAGCAACAGTGCCTGATTTGTAATTTTAGCAACAATGATTTGTTGCCAAAGGTTCTTTTTTAACGGTACCGATGCATCAAGCTGAAAACGCAACTTTTCGGTATAACTATTATGCACTGCCGTTGGCAGCATAATTGAGAAAGGAAGGTGTTTAAAATCGCAATTAATTAGTACAGCATTATTTTCCGAAAGGGCTGCCAATAATCCCTGTGTAACCGTTATCTGTTGGTTATCTAAAACAACAACTCCAATATCTTCAATCGGAATTGTTTTTATAGCGCTTGTTTTAAAACCTTCAGGAAGTGAATCGTTTTTTTCAACTTCAGGAAGTTTAATGACCATTTGCGAGTTTCTAAAACTCAGGTAAGCCGGGTTGCTGAAATAAAGGGTACGTTTTATCATGGTATCTTAATTAGATAGTTTACTTCGAGAGCATTGTCGGCGTCACTCGAAGTGACACCGACAATTTGTTACTGTGACACCGACAATGTTAGAAATCAACATATTGTCCGGCAACTTTTCTATTTATCAATTTCCCATTACGTATTCCGGCATAATCTTTTGCCGAAGAGAATTCCCAATGGGTTGCCGCTTCTACCAATTTTGCGCTTACCGGATTTTGATGGATATAATTGAAACAGACTTGCGGATATTGTTCCTCTGCGGGTTTTAAAATGTTTATTTTAGATATTCCATTTTCGGAATAAAACGATGGTGTTATTCCATCGGTACAGGTTATGCATTCAGCTTTGGTTTTTTCCCGGAATAATTTACCGGTACGGTTTCTACTTTTATTTATAGCTCTTGTATATGAGCGCAGCATTATTCCTATTGATTGATTTAAGGTTCTTACAGCGGAATTGTCTCTTACAGCAGAATTGTCGGCGTCACTCGAAGTGACACCGACAATATCGTCAACCACCAACTCCTCAAAATTTACGAGTACCATCATATGAAAATGATTGGGCATTAAACACCACGCCAAAATATCGGCATACGGAACTATGTACCGTTTTATCTTTTGCAAAAAGAAAAGATAATTTTCGCGATAAAAGAAAATCTTTTGTCGGTTGTTTCCCTGATTGTAGATGTGATAAATATGGTCTTTTTCTATGTTCATATATCTTTGTTTAGAAGCGAAAGTTTAGCATAATTGTCGGCGTCACTCAAAGTGACACCGACAATCGAATGGAGTATCGGCGTGACTCAAAGTCACACCGAGACTGATGATTATTAATACTCTCCTACTTTTACAATTTGCCCAAGATGATTTATCCTAACTTTTATAATATCTTTTAGTTTTGAAGGTGTTTGGATGAAATAATAAGTATTACCTGCAAGTTCCTTTTTTGTCTTTAATAATGTCCCATCAACCGCACTTGTTTCTAAATGATGATTAAAAACATAATTTTTTGTAGAAATCTTCTGTACTCGAAACAAATGTGGACTAATTAA
>WGCT01000367.1 GCA_015493625.1 Draconibacterium sp.
GTATGAAGAATCAACTCATGTCGTTATCCAACAAAATAATGCTTCGTAAACGTTCTTATTACAGAAACTCATTCTAACTTTTGAGCCATAAAAGCAGCTCTTTAAAAGCCTTATCCTCGTTAGCTTGAACAATTATTTTAATATTTTCGGGAACATTATTTTCTGAATATACTTTAATTGGAAAATCAAGAATAGTTTCAACATTTTCAGAATTTTCTATTATTAAACCTTTGGCCGAAAGAGGATTTGCAATAAATAATTTCTGTGGATGCAAACCGGCAATTAAATCGGGCAAATCGTACTCCTCGATAGCTCCGGCAACCGTTGATAATACAAAGGGTGCCTTATAGTTTTGTTCCATCGCAATTTCGGCAAAACTCAAAAATGGTTGAATGAGACCTATTTTCTGAATATCCCTATCGAAATATGCTGCATGAAGCAATTCGCTGCCCAGCCCATCGACAGAAATTGCTGAGATTGAATTGTAGTCAGAAAGAGTGGTTTTGATAAAATGAGTCATTCTGATTATATCTTCTGCACGAACCCCAACAATTGATTTCCCTGTTAAAATACCGGAGAACCAAAGATTATACGAAACGTTATCGATGTAAGCATCTCCTTTTAAATAGCCCGGTCCAAGTTCGCCAATGCCCGGAAGATCGCCCAATAAAACAGTGTAACCATTTGCAAAAAGGTGTTTCGCAAGACTATCTGTGTTTGCAGCATAATCTTTACCTTTTTCGTGCAACAAAAGTACAATTTCGTATTTACTATTTTTTAAAGGAATAAATAGTGCGAGAGGTAGCATATAATCGCCACTTCCGGGAATTATAAATTTTTCCAGTTTATAATCTTCATTAACAAATCGTCCTGAAAAAATTTCATTGCCAAACTCTTTGGGAAAAGTGAACCCTGAATATTTAATTATTGCTTCAGAAAGTCCTGACAAATGTTTATCGGCATTTGTCCGTTTTAATTGGAGCGATGCAATTTGTTTCTCCACAATTTTTTTATTTACCGAATAGATTGTTTCTGCATTAAACGAAGTAAGCATCTGCCCGGTTTTTGTAACCTGCAACTCATTTTCCGAGATAACAGCAACATCTTCATCAGTAGAATCTCCCGGATTATTCAAATACTTTTGGAAAAAAGCATAAGTTGCTTCGTTGTTATTTTTTACAAATCCGTGCACATAATTTCCTTCCGACTTCTGTAAATTTTCCTCTTTACCAAAAGCCCGAAACGCATTTTTTGCTTCGGCATAAGTTTCCCGAACACCCTGAATACTAAAAAAATCACGTGTTGTGCCCACAATTAGCGTGGGTTTTGGTGCCCGGAGTTCAATAAAATCAGGATGGTCTAAACCTTCCGCTATCAAATGGAAAATATTTTGTTCTGCATCTTGCGGGCCAACTGATTTAAAAAGATATTTGTAATTAGTTATAAAACATGAGGGAGCTGCCGCCAAAATTCTATCGTCGATTGCCGAAATAAAAGCTGTTGAGGTGCCGCCGCCGGAAAGCCCCGTCATTCCAATTCTATTCGGGTCAACTTCCTGCCTCGATAACAGGTAATCAATTGCTCGAACGCCGTCCCAAATAAAATACCGTGCCGGCGAATAACCCGAAATAAAACACTGTGCACCGGGATACGAATGTTCGGTTGTTGAATGAAATTTGGATTTCCCCAACTCATCATTGTAATACTGCAAACGTTCTCCCTGCCCAATTTGGTCGTAAGCGAATACGATAAAACCCTTTTTAACCAAATTAAGAATTACATGCTGATAAATATCTCGTCTGAAGCTTTGTGTGCTGTGCCCAATTGCATTGAGAATTGCCGGTGCTTTGTCTGAAATATTATCAGGAATAAAAAGTGCTGCTGTTACATAATATTTCGGCATCGACTCGAAAATTATTTTTTCGACCCGGTAACCATCTTTTTGAATAACTCCTGTTATTTGCGCATTTAAAGGCGTTTTTTCGGGAAACGGCCCAACAAGATCCATCAATTTATCTCTTACCAGAGTTTCTCTTTTTTGCCAGTCGGCTTTTGTTTTCAACTTAGCTATTTCTACTTCTCTTTTATCGAGCTGCTCAAATGCAACCGAACCAAAATACTTGTAAAGCGAGTTTTCTGCATCGGAATAATACTTCCAGTAGTTAAACAGATTAACATCGTTTTGAGCGTGCAATGATTTAAAAAGACCAATAAGAA
>WGCT01000368.1 GCA_015493625.1 Draconibacterium sp.
GGCCAGTATGCCAATCAGATCTTTCCAAGTCAGTCAAAATATAAGCTTTAAACCGCAAGGGACTTGTAAGGGAACGTGGACAAACAAAGTACCCAGTAGTGCTGTCGCCCTCAGTTTTTCTTATTACCTTCAGAAAGGGCTAAATATACCCGTGGGAATTATTCTAACATCGTGGGGAAGTTCTTCCATCGAGGGTTGGATGCCATACGATATGACTGAACAGCTCCCCCACTTTAAAGAGATTATGAAGAAATCGGAAGCTGACGACAAAGAACTTTGTCAGATGATCATGGACATGTATAAAAAAACCGGTAAGATTAGTAAATATTGTGAAGACGAAGAAAAAAACAAAGAGCTGGAAAGAAAATACCGTTCTGCCAATATTTATGCCCGAACCCGCCCTAATTACCTTTATAATGCCATGATGTACCCACTCATCCCTTATTCCTGCCGTGGTATAATCTGGTATCAGGGCGAGGCTAATGCAGATCGATATGAACAGTATGCTGTATCTCTTCCCCTTTGGGTTAAACGCCTCAGGAAAGGGTGGGATAACAAAGATCTATGGTTTTTTCCTGTGATGTTGCCCCGATTTGGCAAGGTTAGCGGCTTAATAAAAGATCCCAGGCATCCCGGCGCAAGAAGCTGGGCTTACATGCGGGAATCTCAACTAAAAATATTAAAACTCCCTAATACCGGTATTGCAAACACTATCGACTTAGGTGATTTAAAAAATATTCATCCAAAAGATAAACGGCCCGTTGGTGAGAGGTTGGCCAAAAGTGTACTGGTAAACACATATGGTAAAGACACTATAGGCCGATGTCCTGCATTCGCCAAGATGACTGTTCGGGAGAAAACGGTTGTTATCACTTTCAAAAACTGTAAGCAATTAAAAACCATCGATGGTAGTGCACCAAAATCGTTTTGGATGGCAGGGGCTGATAAGGTGTGGTATCAGGCTCGGGCGGTAATTAAGAATAATTCAGTGCTTTTAACATGTGATCAGGTACAAGTGCCAAAGGCGGTCCGATATGCATTTGCCGCTTTCCCGGATGTTAATCTGGTCAGCGGTGCTGATCTTCCGGCGTTGCCATTTAGAACTGACAGTTGGTAATATTGTAGGGTATGATAGTGGACTTTCACACTTTTTAGCAGCTCTTATAACAAAAAATGAAACTAAAAACAAGGTTTCTTCAGTAATAAATTTTTAATAAAAAAATACGCGAATCAAAATATATGAAATGAAAACGAAAAATAACTTATTAAAAGCAGGGGTTATTATCCTTGTATCATTGTTGTCTTGTACTACAAAAACAGAACAAAAGAAACAAGAGAAACATGAGAAAAGCAAACCCAATATAGTATTAATTTGTGCCGACGACATGGGCTGGTCAGATATTGGCTGTTATGGAGGTGAAATAGAAACTCCAAATATTGATAAACTTGCAGACCGGGGAATGCGTTTCCTGCAATTCCATAATACCGCGAAATGCTTTCCCTCAAGGGCATGTTTGCTAACAGGGGTATATGCACAAGAGTGTGGGTACGACAAAACATATACAAACCCAATTCAAAATGCTGTAACCCTTGGTGAAGTTCTTCGTGAAGCCGGTTACCGTACAATGTGGTCGGGCAAGCACCACGGGAAAGAGAACCCCATATATCGTGGTTTCGACCGTTATTATGGCTTAAAAGATGGTTGCTGCAACTATTTCAACCCGGGGGTTAAAAGAGACGGAGAGCCTGCACCTGCACATAAAGACCGTATAAGGGAATGGTGCATTGATAGTACGATGTATAAACCCTATACGCCGGTTGATGGACATTTCTATACCACTGATTATTTTACGAATCATGCTCTGAGTTGGCTTGATGAATATAAAGATGAAGAGAAACCATTTTTCCTGTATTTGGCATACACTGCCCCACACGACCCCTTGATGGCGTGGCCTGAGGATATTGCAAAATATAAAGGAAAGTACAATGTCGGATACGGGAAAATCAGGAAACAGCGGTATAAGAAACAACAGCGTTTAGGTTTAATTGACGAAAGGTATAAACTTTCGGATCCTACTTTTACTCCCTGGGAACAATTAGATGATACCCGGAAACAGGAAGAAGCACAAACGATGGAAGTTTATGCTGCAATGATCGACCGGTTGGATCAAAATATTGGCCGTATATTAAGCAAATTAAAAGAACTCGGGAAAGATGAAAATACACTCATCCTATTCGTGTCAGACAATGGGGCATCTGCCGAAGTGACTGATTTGGAAACAGATGATGATACGGCGGAAATCGGTTCGATGGCACGATGGTCCTCTTTGGGAAAAGATTGGGCAAATGTATGCAACACCCCTTTTAGGTATTATAAAAACTATAGTTATGAGGGAGGTATAAATACACCGTTTATCGCATACTGGCCTAAAGAGATTAAACCAAATTCCTTTAGCGAATTCCCCGGGCATTTTATCGATTTTATGGCAACATTTGTTGACCTAGCTAATGCAAAATATCCTGAGGAATTTAATGGGCAGCTTGTTGTCCCCTATCAGGGGCAAAGTTTGTTGCCTGTTTTTAAAGGAAATGAAACGCATCGTGAGCAGCCAATTTATTGGGCGTGGAGCAAAGGAAAAGCGTTGCGGCACAATAACTGGAAAATAGTTAAACATGGTATAGGCAGCAGTTGGGATTTGTATGATATGGACAAAGATCCGACTGAAATCAATGACTTGTCGGAGATTTATCCGGACACATTGCAAAGCCTTGATAGCTTGTATGAAAAATGGTATTCTAAATATTATAATTAAGTCTTATTATTCCTTAATAACTATGAAATTAAATTATATTTTATTTCTGGCATTAATACTGATGTTTTGGGGGTGCAATACCCCGGGCAAAAAACAATCGAAGGCAGAAAAAGAGAGTGGTGATTTGCTATCGCTAAATCTTAGCGAAAGTATTCAACCTGTTCCCCTTGAATCATTCTACCAGGATGAAGGTTGGTTTACATGGGGTGGTTCCATGGTGCAGGGTAACGATGGCAAATATTACCTGTTTTATTCACGGTGGCCATATGAAACCGGATTTAAGAGCTGGCTCATGAAATCTGAAATAGCATGTGCCGTTGCCGATAACCCAACCGGGCCATACAAATTCCACTCGGAAGTATTGAAAGGCAGGGGGGAAGGTTTCTTTGATGCCGATATGGTGCATAACCCACACATCCATAAGTATGATGGCAAGTATTACCTTTATTATATCGGGGCAACAACACAGGCAGAAGAGCGGGAGAAAACAAGGTGTACGCAGAGGATTGGCGTTGCCGTTTCGGAAAATGTTAACGGGCCATGGGAACGTTTCGACAAACCACTTATAGATGTAACACCTGGTTCTTTTGATAGTGGTTTTACGACCAACCCGTCTGTTGTACGCAAAAACGACAGCACTTACATCATGGTTTATAAATGTATGGACGACAATAGAGAGGTGGTACATGGAGTTGCTTCTTCCAAATCGCCCACCGGGCCATTTGAAAAATACGACAAGCCAATATTTACAAAAGAGGGAAGTAAATTCCCTGCCGAAGACCCGTTTATTTTTAAATATCACGATAAGCTTTATACAATTTTATCCGATAATCATGGCGAGTTTACCGGAATAAAGCAGGCACTTTGCCTTTTTTCGTCCAACGATGGAATTAATTGGTCACTTGCCAGGCATCCTTTGGTTTCTGACCGCAAAATTAAATGGCAGAATGGAATTATCGAAGAACTTAAAGACCTCGAACGCCCTCAGATATGGTTCGACAAAAATGGCGAGCCGGCAGTACTGTTTTGTGCAGCTACAAGAGTTAAACGGGCTCCGGGCAACAATTTTAATATTCATATACCATTGAGTATAATTTTCAAGGAGGAAACCGACAATTAATATTATATTATTTCCGTTAAAAGGTAGAACATTTTTTTAATTGAAAAACGTTAATCAACTATTGAAAATATTTTGACCTGCGATTTTGCTATCAAATACTTCTGGCTTGGGGATGCAATAATTCCAGTTGTACTTGCATTGTTTGTGTGGAATACTAAAGCGAAAGATTGATTTTGAATTAACTCTTCTCCCTCTCGTTGCAACGAGGGGGTAGGCTGCCAGTCGATTGTATCGACACATTATTATTCATATCTTTAAACAAAAATGTCAGCAGATAATTATTTTATAGAAGACCAAAATGCAACCTGTTTTTTAACTTTTACAGTTACCGATTGGGTCGATATTTTTACCCGAAAAGATTACAAATTCGTTATAACCGATTCTTTAACTTATTGCATTAGAAATAAAGGATTAACTGTTTTTGCATGGTGTCTGATGTCGAACCACCTGCATTTAGTTTGCTGCGCTGAAGAAGGATTTGAAATAAGCAATATAATTCGGTTATCAGATTACATAATTCAAAACAAAATATTCAATGTATTCAGGTATTTTTGTACCGAGGAAATAGGGCAGATTCATTAGTAGATAAGGTTTGCCTCCCGGTGTTTTTGTTTTAACCACATTAAATTCTCCGGCATAAATTATTTAAATCTGTAAACGACATCATTTCTGCCTGTATTCCCAGCTCGTAATTTGAAGTAATATTTGTAACAAAGTCAAGGGTGTTTGGTGTGTAATTCGTAATAAAGTCAAGGGTGTTAGTATTCAACTCAATTTCCAACGTTCAAAAAATTGCTGATTATTTTTCGGGTATCATCTGCCAAAAACAGAGGAATGTTGAATAGACCATTGTTGTATGACAGGTTTTTTAAAGAGAAACAGATATGCGGTATTGGATTGAGTATACTTCTTAATCCGGTTATCAGATTACATAATTCAAAACAAAATATTC
>WGCT01000369.1 GCA_015493625.1 Draconibacterium sp.
ATTTCGAACCCGCCGTTTTTTACAAATAGTTTTAAAAACAAAAGCGAGACACGAAAAATTGCCCGGCACAACGATTTGTTACCCTTTTCGGATTTAATCCGCGGTGCTGCAAAACTTCTTAAGCAACACGGACGGCTCGCTGTAATTTTACCGGTTGAATCAGCCACCGAATTTATAGCAAATGCAAAAAACAACGGACTCTATATTGTACGCCAAACAAAAGTACGGCCTAAAAAACCGAAAGATTACAATCGAATTTTAATGGAATTTGCGTTGCAGGAAACGAAACCGGTTAACAATATTTTAACCCTTTATCTTGAAGACAGCTCTGATTACACCAACGAATTTAAAGCACTTATCCGTAATTTTTATCTATACGAAAATAAGCGATAACTATTTCGAATCGATTTTTTCGCCAAAAGCTAAATCGCCGGCATCGCCCAACCCAGGAACAATGTACGAATGAGAATTCATCTCATCGTCGACCGCTCCCAGCCAAAGTGTAACATTTTCGTCTTTTAACTTCTCGGCAACATAATCAACACCCTCGCGGCTCGAAATAATAGCAGCCAAATGTACATGCGACGGCGTTCCTTTGCTGAAAAGCGCTTTGTAACCAATTTCCATCGACCGGCCTGAAGCGAGCATCGGATCGGAAAGAATAACCACTTTATTATCAAGCGAAGGCGAAGCCATATATTCGAATTCAATTTCGAACTCACCTTCATCGGTATATTTTCTGAAAGCCGAAATAAAACAGTTCTCGGCCCGATCGAATATTTTCAGTAGCCCGTTGTGCATAGGCAGTCCGGCACGCAAAATAGTTGCTAACACCGGCTGTTGCTCAATGGTTGGCACTTTGGCAATTCCCAGTGGAGTTTGTACTTCGCTTACATTGAATTTTAACTTTTTACTAATTTCGTACGCAAACAGTTCCCCAATCCGGTACAGATTTTCGCGAAATCGAAGTGGGTCGGTTTGAATTGCTACATCTCTTATCTCGGCTAAATATTGATCTAAAATTGAGTGATTGTTGCCTAAAATATTTATCTCCATAATTATCGTATTCGTTTTATTCAATTAACTTTGAAATCAATTAATTTATAGTTTATTTCAATTTTTTATACTATTACAGTTATATAAAGTTTGTAAGGAATTTCGAAAATTTTCATCGGAATGTTTTTCTGTTTCATCTTTTTTGAGTTTCAAAAGTACCAAAATTAATATTATTATAGAATGATTGCACTTCCAAATTTTTTAGTTGTTGGAGCATCGAAAAGCGGAACTACTTCATTGTACCACTATTTAAAACAACATCCCGATATTTTTTTGTCGGATAAACAAAAAGAGGGACGCTATTTTTCGAAAATGGAGGGGAATTACAGCGGGCCGGGTGATGCAAATGTTGATTT
Source organism: Draconibacterium sp. (assembly GCA_015493625.1). GTDB lineage: Bacteria > Bacteroidota > Bacteroidia > Bacteroidales > Prolixibacteraceae > Draconibacterium. The sequence goes on from WGCT01000369.1 coordinate 1,413, forward strand.
GTCAGTCATTAAAAGTTTGGAAGAGTACAAAGCTCTTTTTTCAAACTATAATGGAGAGAAAGCGATTGGCGATATCTCTCCCGAATACCTCTATTTTTACAAGAATGCCATTCCTCAAATTAAAAAAGATTTAAACGACGAGGTAAAAATTATTATTATTCTGCGTTCGCCAATCGACCGTGCCTTTTCGGGTTATTTGCATTTTAAGAGAGACCGTCGCGAGACGCTTTCGTTTGAGGAAGGGTTGGAAAAGGAAAAAGAGAGAGCTGCAAAAAACTACATTTGGGCCTGGCAATATAAAAACTCGGGACTCTATTCGGAGCAGGTAAAAGCGTATACCGAGAATTTTAAACGTGTTAAAGTTATTGTTTTCGACGATTTTAAAGAGAACCCGGATAGCGTATTAAAAGAGGTGTGCCGGTTCCTTGAAGTCGACCCGGATTTCAAATTCGATACTAGCTACAAGTACAACGTTTCGGGGAAACCGAAAAGTCAGGCACTTTACAAACTCGAAACTTCTCGTGGCCTCATTAATTTTATTAAGAAATTTATACCGGCCAAGCTTGTGCAAAAAATTAAAACCCGCTATACCGGCGAAAAGCAGATGGTTAAACCGGAGATGAGCAGTGAGACAAGAAGTAAATTAATCTCGTTTTTTAACGACGACATTCTAAAACTCCAAGAGGTAATTCAACAAGATTTATCGAAATGGCTAATGTAGTTTGCACTCAGGCGAGTTAATGTTTTACCGTTGCTTTCCCAACCATTTTTCTTAATTTAAAATAGACCCACTCGGCTTTTAAATTCAACCTGAAATTGCCATTCTGTTCTGCCGGGTAACGTTGAAGATGCGTTTTGCATTCGTCGTATTTTAAGCCGGCAGTACCAAAAGTGAGGTCGCAAATATTCTCCGATTTTAATTTTTGCAGCAGGTTTAACGAAACTCCGTCGTCGGTAAACGGGAACGCAAAAGATTTAATTTCGGGGGCAAAATTTTCAACCACCCAATTCATACTGTTCGCTATCTCGTTAAACTGTTTCTCCTCCGGTATTTTCCAAAATTCAGGATGGTTCTCGCTGTGCGCACCAATTGTAAAGCCCTGCCGTTTTAATGCCGAAATCTGAGTTGTGGTTAAATACGGGTTTTTAGTTTTTAAGAATTCTGAAAAATTAATTCCGAGAAGCGTTGCCAATTCATCTAAAACAGCACTTTTCGATAACTCAGTTTGCAAAATATCTGCTTTGTTTAATGCGTGTTTTCCTAAAAATTGTAGTGCTTCACGATTTGGTTTTTCAGTTAACTCATTTAAAATGAGACTGGCTTTGTAGCGGTGAAAAAGTTTCTGGTTATCGGCAAATCCGGAGTTTACAAAAAAAGTTGCCGGAACTCCTTTCCTGATTAAAACCGGAGCAATTATTTCGGCACACTCTTTTAAGCCATCGTCGAAACTCAAATGAAAAACCTTCTCTTTTGCTTTGGGGTTTTTTACGAAGTAGTCGAGCGAAACAGGTTTAAACCAGGTTAAAAAATAGTCTAGTTCCTTTTCAAACTCAGCAGAATTGCGGTACGGATAATTTAAAATGTGAGGTAATTTTTTGTTGCTCACCGTGTGATAAAAAGGGAGAAAAACAGGAGCAGGAGATTCAAAAAGCATCTTTTCAGACATTAACCGGCCAATCTGTTTGCTTATAAAACGTGGGATTTTTCTCATCGTTACTTCCTTTTTAACCACTTTAAAAACAAAGGTAACCGATTAAATTTAAGCTGAAAATAGGTTTCTGCAATTGCACCAAACCCACTGTAAAACCGTTGAAGCCCTGAAATCATTGAACCTTCGAAATCGATTATAACGTTTTGCCCGGCATTGGTTTTTATAAAATTATCGACCAAATAATACATTCCACCTAACTTTTTCCCCTCCACATTCGAAACGGCATTCAGGTAAATTGCCCGCTCTTTCCACCGGCAAAAATAGGCAGCAGCACAAAGGTTATTTTCCTGAGTATAAACTCCGTATATTTCGCCAAAACCTTTGTACTGGCCAAAAGCAATCACGTTTTTTAAACTCTTCATTGCGCTTTCATTCAACCCGGCAGTTAAATTTTTAGATTTAAAATCGAGATACTCTTCCAACCCGATTCCACGAATTAAGGATAAGTTATTTTTATTGGCCTTTTTTATATTTCGTTTTGTATTTGTAGAAAATGCCTTTGAAAGTTCAGAATAATTCCGGTTTAAATTGAGGAGGTAGTTTTTACGAGGAATAAAATCAACTTCACTATGGGGTGTTACAGTTGCATTGCCCGAATTAATTTGAAAATCGGCAAAACGAAAATAGTGAAAGAGAAGGTCGAAGAATTGTATTTTTACTGCATCGGGAGGATTTGGGAAAATACCCAGCTGCTGCGAATAAAGCGGTTGATAAAGATATTTAATGCCAAATTTTATTTTATATGGCAGAGGCATAACAAACTCGTAATCGCCAAGAATTAGCGCATCCCAAATTTTAGCAGTCCTGTCGAGATGCCAGTTGTAGCCATAAATACGACAATTTTCCGCACGGTGAATACATTGGTTCCACTTCTCCGAATCTATTTCGGTGTGTTTAAAATATTTTATTTTCAGATTATTCTTCATTTGCCCATTTAAAACCCAGCCGGTTTATTTTTTCAAAAACTTGTCGATACCCTTTCCAAAGTCCTGTATCAGTCACGGTTTCGTTATGCCAGATGCTTACAAATGTACCTCCAACTTTTTTTACTTCAATCATTATCTCCTCAATTTGTTGAATTGCTTCTTTGGGCGATATTTTTAAATAATTAAGAAAAGTGCCGTCCATCACCTGAAACGGAACAATTAGCAGGTTTGTTTCCACCTCGTTTTCTAAATCGTAAAAATAATAGGGTGTGCAAATCCCTGCTCTGAATCCGGGTTGCGAAGCGTATCCCATCGAGTAATCTTCAGCAATGCCTGCATCAATTAATTGCAGATAAGTAGTTGGAAAATTAAGTCGCAGAAAGTGCTGACGGCTTTTTGTAATCTCTCCACCACAAATTTCCTCGAGCCGCTCTTTCTCTATTCTTACCTTTTCTGTTTCTCCCTTTTTGCTCGATGCAAACGACGGATGAATACCAATATTGTATCTTTTTTTTATATTCTGAATAAGTTCGATTAGATGCCTGTTTTTATACGAAACGTTTTTATCGAAATGGCCATAATCTCCCAACAGAAAGAAAAACAGCACTTTATCTTCGTTTCCTTTAAACTCTTGGGTAATGTACTTATACGAATCGTAAGGGTCGGGTTCGTTGTTTGTGAGAACGTTTACCCTCGATTTAAATTCGGTAAAATTCCCTTTTGTAACCGATTTTAGCAGTGCCCCCGAAGTTCGAAAAAAACCTTTGTGTTTATACGCCCAGGCATTATCGATATCGATGGTGGAGATAAATTTAAACGACTGTTTTGTAAATTGTACCCCGTTATATTTTTCAGCAATCTTTTTGGCAAGCAGATTAGCCCAAATATTTACAACCGGTTTTTTTAATAAATCGAATTTAGCGAGAATACTATTTTCGGCTTTATAACGATTAAATTTATCGACAGTTTCTGAGTTATATTCTTCGAAACGGGTAACCAGAAAAAACGATGCGGCAAGTGGGTCAAATGGCAATACCGAATTGCTCGAACTCTTGAAAAAGTATTTTTCATTCTCGTACCAAACGGCCTCAGTTGTTGGCATTTCCAATGTTTTACCATGCATTAACCAATGTGGTTTAATGTATATTTCGTCATCGAATTTCTCTAACGAGTAGTTAATTTTAGGGAGTTGTGAATTTCGGAAATTAGCTGAACTGGTAGTAAACGAAATCTCAGTTTGTAAAACTTGCGAGAACAAAAGCCGGGAGATGTATTTAATTCGTGGTGTAATTTCTTTGGAATAGAGCAAAATCATAGCAATAATTTACAGGTTTAGCATTCCATTGTCGGCAAAACTAAGGAAGCTGTCTTGTGTAATAATAATGTGGTCGAGAACGGTAATATCCATAATTTTTGCTGCATCTATAATCTTTTTAGTTATCGAAATATCGGCATTCGACGCCTGAATTGTTCCTGATGGGTGGTTATGACAAAGAATTAACGAGCTGGCAAGCTTTTCTATTGCCTTTTTTAAAATTAATCGAACATCGATTACCGTTCCGGAAATTCCACCCTGGCTCACCATAAATGTATCGATAATTTTGTTGCCTCTATTTAAAAACATCACCCAAAACTCTTCGTGGGTTAAGTCGGCCAGTTGGGGACGAAAGAAATCAACAACATCTTTACTCCCACCAATTTTATTTTTACTGAAAACATCGGCATCTTTTCGGCGTTTCCCCAATTCGAGTGCTGCAACAATCGACACAGCTTTTGCTTCGCCAATTCCGTTAAACGATTTTAAATAATCAATGCCTTTTTTGCCCAGTTCGTTTAAATTATTGTTTGTAGCGGTTAAAATACGTTTTGCCAGCTCAACGGCTGTTTCGGTTGTATTTCCCGAGCCTATCAGAATAGCAATTAATTCGGCGTCGGTAAGGTGGCGCGCACCTTTTATTAACAGTTTTTCGCGTGGCCGGTCTTCAACTGCCCACTCTTTAATATTTAATCTCTTATGCTCGTTCATCGGCTAAACTTCTTTTTAAAAATAGATATTTTTAATGGCATTAAAAAGAGGTTGATAAATATACTCAAACCAAATAGATTTTCGGGTCTTGGCTAAGGTGGTTTTTACCGAAGGAGTCGGATGGGAAATTAACTTTGCTCAATTCCAGAAAAGCTAAGGATTAATTTAAATTTTTGTGGGGAATAAAGAGAGAAACTATTCTGAAAAATGATAAAAACCTTATTTAGAGGTCTTAAAGTTTAGTAGCTAATTTTGTTAATAAGGTTGTTCCCGAATAGGTAATACAACGGATCAATTCAACTTTCGGGTTGATAGAGCATTGTAAAATTTGCCCGATAGGGCAAAAGTAACATCATGACATCTCTCTGACTGGCAACCCAAAAGTTTAAATGCCCCTAAAAATCTATTTAAATATTGAACCAACCCGAATTGTGAAGTGAGCCAATACAATGGCCAAACGTGTATATGCCATATCTTTTTAAATTGGGCCAAAGATAAATTGATTGAGAAGAACGGGCATAAAAAAACCCCTCCAAAAAAAATTGGAGAGGTTTATCTATATCGTAATTTTCTTTTACAACGAACTAACCTTAACAGCTAATTTCGATTTTAGATTTGCTGCTTTGTTTTTATGAATGACATTAATTTTTGCCAATTTATCAATCATAGAAACTACTTTCGGATACAATGTTTCTGCCTCCGCTTTGTCGGTAGTTTCGCGTAGAGCCTTAATTGCGTTACGTGTTGTTTTTGCGTAATACTTGTTATGAACTCTTCTTTTTTCGTTCTGACGTATTCTTTTTAAAGCTGACTTGTGATGTGCCATTTTATTGTCTTTTTTTTAAAAAATTGGTAGCCCGTAGGGGATTCGAACCCCTGCTACCAGGATGAAAACCTGGCGTCCTAACCCCTAGACGAACGGGCCAATCTATATTCCCTTATTTTTAGGGACTGCAAAAATACTTCATTTTTGTAATCCGCCAAATTTTTTTTAAGGTTTTTTTATTTCGCTCCAACCTTTTTCGTTAAATCGGTTGTTTTCTAAATAAGCGGTGCAAAGAAAATGATGTTTTTTGATTCTGCAAACCAATTTCGAATAAATAGGTAAAAAACTTAATTTTCTTAACGAAGCTCAAAGTTTTTACCTAAATAAACGCGTCGTACATCTTCGTCGGCAGCAAGCTCTTCAGCTGTTCCTGCCTTTAAAATCTTACCTTCGAAAAGCAGGTACGAACGGTCGGTAATAGAAAGTGTTTCGTGTACATTGTGGTCGGTAATAAGTACTCCAATATTTTTCTCTTTGAGTTTAACAACAATTTGCTGTATATCTTCAACTGCAATTGGGTCGACACCGGCAAAAGGCTCGTCGAGTAAAATGAATTTTGGGTCGATGGCAAGTGCACGTGCAATTTCTGTTCTTCGCCGTTCGCCACCCGAAAGCTGAATGCCTTTACTTTTCCGAATATGTTCAAGCCCAAACTCATCGATAAGTGTCTCAAGTTTTTCTTTCTGATACTCTTTCGAATAGTTGGTCATTTCCAGCACTGCTTTTATGTTGTCCTCGATACTGAGATTCCGAAATACTGATGCTTCCTGAGCCAGATAACCGATTCCTTTTTTTGCCCGTTTATAAACCGGTAATTTTGTAATCTCCTCATCATTGAGGAAAATGTGCCCCGAAAAAGGACGAACAAGTCCGACAATCATATAAAATGATGTGGTTTTACCGGCTCCGTTTGGCCCGAGTAGCCCTACAATTTCACCTTGATTTACATCGAAACTAACCCCCTTCACAACGGTTCGTTTCCGGTATTTCTTTACTATCTTTTCGGCTCGAAGAATCATCTGCTTAAATAACGTTAATTTCTTTCTATATTATAACTCATCCATCTCTTTTTCACGATTTTTAACTACGCTACGCGAAATTACAATTCCAATTTCGTATAAAACAACCAAAGGAAAACAGACCATTAATTGACTAAAAACATCGGGAGGCGTAATAATTGCAGAAAGAAGCAACATAACGACATATGCATGTTTTCGGTACGATTTCATAAATTCGGGAGTTAGAATCCCTACTTTACTAAGAAAGTACGAAAATATAGGGAGCAGAAAAACAACTCCGGCAGCCAGTGTAATTGATGTTACCGACCCAATATACGATCGTAAATTAATCATATTCTCAACATCGCTGCTCACCTGGTAAGTTCCTAAAAAATGAATGGAGAGGGGAACGATTAAAAAATAACCAAACAATACACCCAACAAGAACAATAACGAGGTGAAAAAAACGGCTCCTCCGGCATGCTTCTTCTCTTTTTCGTATAATGCGGGTTTAATAAATCTCCAAAATTCGTAAAAAACAACAGGCGATGCAATTATAAAACCGGCAATTATCGAAACTAAAATATGTGTCGAGAACTGCCCGGCAATATTAATACTTTGCATTTTTAGTGGAACCTGATTGATTTTTATCGCCTCCGAGCCAACTAGGTCTCCCAATTTCGAGAACATTCTGTTTGTCCAGAATTCAGGCAGGCGCGGACGTAATATAATTGAATCGAAAATAAACGACTTTAATATAAATGCAACAATTGCAAAAATAAATATTGCTGCCGCCGATCGTACAATGTGCCATCGTAATTCTTCGAGATGATCTAAAAACGACATCTCGGTCGCATTCGGTTTGCCCCCCTGTTTCTTTGTTGTTTGCTCTTCCCGGGTAGTATCTTCGCTCATGAAAATCAATTTTTTTTGAAAAAACTTCACAAATATAGTACTTATTAATAT
>WGCT01000370.1 GCA_015493625.1 Draconibacterium sp.
AATTTTAGCTGCCGGAATGGGCAGTCGGTTTGGGGGACTAAAACAGATTGAACCTGTTGGCCCAAACGGTGAAGCAATTATCGATTACACAATTTACGATGCCATCCGGGCAGGATTTGGCAAAGTAGTATTTATTATTCGCGAAAGTTTTGCCGATGCATTTAAAGAGAAGTTCAACAAAAAACTGGAAGGAAAAATAGAAGTCGATTATGTTTTTCAAGAGTTGGATATGTTGCCCGAAGGGTTTTCTGTCCCCGAAGAGCGTGAAAAACCGTGGGGAACAGCACACGCAATACTAATGGCACAAAAGGCGATAAAAGAGCCATTTTGTGCTTTAAATGCCGACGACTTTTACGGATACAATGCCATAAAAGCGATGGCCGATTTTCTAATTGAGTCTACAGACGAGAATGAATATTCGATGGTTGGCTACCACCTAAAAGATACCCTCTCCGATTTTGGATCGGTTTCGCGCGGTATTTGCGAAATAGACGAAAACAACAACCTGAAAAGAATTGTTGAGACAATAAAAATTATTAAGCGCGGAAACGAAGTTATTTCAATTGAAGCCGACGGAAGCGAAACAAAACTAACAGGAATGGAAAGTGTTTCGATGAATATTTGGGGCTTTAAACCATCGGTTTTTAACGCACTCGAGGAGAAATTCATCGAATTCCTGAAAAAAGAGATAGATACACCAAAATCGGAAGTTTTCATTCCAAATGTTGTTTTCGATTTAATCGACGAAAAACTGGCCACTGTCAAAGTTATCGAAACAAACTCGCCGTGGTTTGGTGTTACCTATAAAGAAGACAAACCACACGCTGTTAACACAATAAATTCGTTAATTGAAAAAAATATTTATCCAAATCAACTTCAATAAATTACAATATGACAAATTCGAAACTAAAAGAGATAGCCGCTCAGTTCAAAATTGAAGGAACTGTACGCGATGTAAAACAGTTAGGAGAAGGTTTTATTAATGATACTTTTATTATTGAGACATCGGACGATGCACCAAATTACATTCTCCAACGAAAAAACAAGAATATTTTCTCGCCCATTCCGGCAATGATGGAAAATATCTATAAAGTAACAAGCCACATTAAAAAGAAGATTATTGAAGCCGGTGGCGACCCCATGCGCGAAGCAATGACCGTTACCGAAGCAAAAGACGGTAAACTTTACTTTTTAGATGAAGAGGAGGAATACTGGGCTGTTTGCCCGTTTATTGATGAAACCATTGCATACGAAGCTGCCGAAACTCCGGAACTTGCCTATGCCGGCGGAAAAGGAATTGGCAAATTTCAATCGATGGTGTCCGATTTAAACGAACCATTAACCGATATTCTTCCCGGATTTCATAATATTCGGTTTCGGTTTAAGCAGTGGGACGAAGTTTTGGCAAAAGATCCGGTTGGCCGGAAAGCAGAAGTGGCCGAAGAAATTGAATGGATTGAAAGCCGCCGCGAAGAGATGCTTAATTTTTGGAAGTTGGTTGAAGACGGAACAATTCCGACACGCGTTACACACAACGACACGAAAATCAACAATATCCTTTTCGACAAAAAAGGAGAAGTGCTTTGCGTTATCGACCTCGACACGGTTTTAAACAGTACAATTCTTAACGATTTTGGCGATGCAATGCGCTATTACACCAACACCGGACTGGAAGACGACACCAACCTCGACAACGTTTCGATGGATATGGAAATTTTTAAAGCCTTTACAAAAGGTTACCTCGAAGAGACCGCTTCGTTTATTACCGACATTGAAAAAGAGTATCTTGCATTTTCGGCAAAATACATTACTTACGAGCAGGTACTTCGTTTTCTAATGGATTATATTGACGGAGACAACTACTACAAAGTAAAATCTCCTGAGCACAATTTAATTCGCACAAAAGCACAATATAAATTACTTACAAGTATGGAAGAGCAGTTCGATGAGATGCAAAAAGTAGTAAAAGAACTTAGTGCATAACAAAAACAACTTCACCAATAAAAAAACCACTTTCCGTTAAGGATGGTGGTTTTTTTTGCAAAATCAAAGCAAAAGCGCAGGTATAAAAAAAACTACAGCAAGGTTTTTTCAACACAGAAGACGAATTAAAACAGTTAGGTTATTTCGTCACAATTTCTAAAGGTGAATTGTTTGCGCCTCCACTCTCCTGTCTAAAAAGAGCGACGCCTTGTTTTCGAAGTTTTCGGCCGACTCGGTTGTTTGAAAAATTACCTGCCCCAACTTCGAAAGCCGGTCATCTATTTCGGGATGACGATGGAGATAATCAATTAATTTTTCTGCCACAACTTGCCCCTGTTCCAATATAGTTATCGATTCGGGGACATATTTTTTAATTGTTTTTTTCAACAACGGGTAATGCGTGCACCCTAAAACCAACGTATCAATATTTTTATCTTTTTGAAGAATATTTCGAATATTCTTTTCAACAAAAAAATCGGCTCCTTCACTATCAATTTCATTATTTTCAACAAGAGGAACCCACATCGGACAAGCTTCCTGCACGGTTGATTTAACTCTCCCCTCCGACCATTTTTTCAGTTCAATTGGGTACGATTCGGAAAGCACAGTACCAACAGTTCCTAAAACGCCAACATGTCCATTTTTTGTAATCTCAGAAACCTTTTCAACACTTGGACGAATGACTCCGAGAACTCGTTTGTCGGGCGCAAGTAGGGGTAAATCGAGTTGTTGAATATTGCGAAGTGCTTTTGCCGACGCGGTATTACAAGCTAGAATAACAAGTGGGCAGTTTCGACTAAACAGATATTTTACCGCCTCTAACGTATATTCGTAAACCACGTCGAACGAGCGTGTTCCATATGGAGTTCGGGCATTGTCGCCAAGATATAAAAAATCGTAACCGGGGAGTGCTTTTTCTAAAGCCTTTAAAACGGTTAATCCACCATAACCCGAATCGAAAACACCAATTGGAGCCATATTAAAAGAGGTTAACGTTTTACTGCCAGTTTATAAGCCTCGTCGTAATACCGCCCCAAATTCGACCAGTCGAAATGAAGCGACTCCTCTTCGCATCTGTTTCGGAGAGCAATTCGTTCGCGACGCGAGAGCTGCACAAACTTGAACATAATATTTGCAAGGTCCTCGGCTGTTTGATAAAAATCTCGTGCACGGCGTTTAATAATGTACATTCCTTTCTCATCGTAATCTTCAATTTCGTTAACTACATAATCGCCAAACCCTGCCATATCGCTGGTAACCGATGGCAATCCACTTGCCAGACATTCGAGTGGAGTGTATCCCCAAGGCTCGTACATACTCGGGAAAATCCCCAAATGACAACCACGCACAAAATGAGTATAATCCATTTTAAACAGTGGATTTGAGGTAGCAATAAAATCGGGGTGATAAACAATTTTCACTTTATCGTGCCGGTTGTTTACCATATTTGCCGTACGCAAAAAATTAAGAATTTCATCGTTTTTATCGTCTTTAAGTGTGTGCGTAACTATTTTTGGCAACTGGTGCGTCTTCCAGCTCTGTACATTTCTTCGCAGTTTCAGTCGCAAATAATCGTCGACCATACAAGTTAAATCGGGAAATTCGTAGCTTCCATCGGCTGTTGTAATTTTCTCATACAATCGTTTGCCTACCTGCTCTTTAATCTCTTCGCACACATCGCGTATATCTTCAATTTGCGCTTTCGATTGCAGCACTTCGGGATTAAACGAATAAAATGGTTGCCGCGTAATAAAGAAAGTAACAATGGTCATATCTATATTGGCCTGTTCCATTTTATAGTTAAGCCGTGCCAGTGCTTCAAGCGTTAAATCGTATCCTTTATTTCGATACTCGTACCTGCCCGACGTAAAAAAGTAGAGTGTTTTATCGAGATCAAACGAATAACTTTGAAAGAAATGCCCGCGCACAAAATCGTGAATCTGCTCTTTTACTTTTACATGTTGGTTTTGTATCTCATGCAATGCCTCGTAACGTTCAATATTCAGCCCGTTTGGAAGTAACAAATCGGGAGTACGGCCCAACAAATGCGTGCACTCTTCGGCAGTAATTTTACTTACTGTTGTAAAAACATGAGCTCCGTGTGCCGATGCCCGTTCAATTTCAGCAATGGGCTTTACATTAAACCTTGCAGCTTCGGCCTCCCAGTTGTAAAATGGCAAATGGTCGTAAAACTGGGGGTCGTTCATTGCGAGGTAACGCCCCAGTAATGTTGCATGAGTGGTAAATACCGTTTTTATACCAAGGTTATTTTTTCTTATTCCCGGAATTGGCAGTCCGGCCATCCATTCGTGAAAATGTGCAATTGTGTTTGTATTACAAAATCCAATGTAGCATAAATAGTGGAAAAACTCTAAAACCTGATAACCAAAAGCGGCAACTTTATCGAGTAGTTCATCGTGCTCGGGAACCGAAATATTGTAGTTTTCCCACAAATCATGGCGAATCTCGCCCAACTTATCGAAAACAGAATAAGGATTAAAAAGCACAACATTAGGTCGTCCCGACACAATCCAGTTTCCATAATGAACATCGAACCCGCGCTCCTGCAAAGTAAGAACTGCCTGCCCAATAGGCGAAGAAAAATCGGTTGCCGGGTCGAAATGTGCTGCTGCCTGATCTTCGAAATACGGGCCTATTAAACAGTAATTCTCCTTTCCCCACTTTTCGATTACCGAAGGTATTTTCGATCGAATTACCGTATAAATTCCACCCACCTGATTACAGACTTCCCAAGCGGTTTCGAATAAAAATGTATTTTGAGGAACAATTGCCTCCTTTTTGTTTTGTTGCTTTTTCGAGGTAGCCATCTATTTACTTTTTTTCATTACTATTTGCCTTTAAATAGGGTCTGCTGAAAAAATAACTAAACACGTGATACGCAGCCACATACACTATTTGAAACTTTTAAAAGTGCAAGCTTTTTGTCTTGTTATATTAAAAATGCTTGTATTTATTCATTCTATGTTTTGGATATTTTAAAAGCTCAGCTGCACGCCATATTTGTACCTTACTCAGTTTGAATTATTTATATACATCTGCACTTCGCAAAATCCAAATCTGATGCACATCTGAGCTTTTCAGCAGACCCTAAATATAAGAGATAATAGCTCCCCTTCCAACTTTTACAGAAAACTAATTCGCACAAAAAAAGCCATCCGATTTTACAGATGGCTTTTTCAAATGAATATCTTATCTCTTATTTAATTCCAAGTTTTGCTTTAGCAAGCGGGAATATATCTAAACTTTCGTTCGATTTATAGAGTACGACTTTTGACCCCGTATCGAAAACATAGATTAAACCTTTCTCTTTGGCTACCTCGGCTATTGCTTTTTCAGCCTTGTTAAATACAGGCTGTAACAATTCCGTTTGTTTTTGTTGAAGTTGTTGTTGAGCAGTTTGCTGGTAGGTTTGAATTCGTTGTTGTACATCTTGAATCTCCTGACCTTTTGCTTTTTTCTTGATGTCTGATGCATCGGATCCCAGTGCTTCAAATTCAGCATATTTCTTTTGCAACTCGTCTTGCATTCCGGCAATTACGTCCTGCAACTCTTTTGTGAATTTATTAAATTCTGCCTCAGCTGTTGCTCTTTCGGGCATAATCTGAATAAGAGCTTGTAAATCGATATGGCCAAATTTTGGCGTTTGAGCACTCACAGTTGCAGTTACAACAACAAATAGCAGAACAGCAACTAATTTCATTGATCTTTTCATAATTGTTTTTTTTAAAAAAATTTTGTCAAATATAGTATTAAATTATTTATATCCGAGTTTTTTAAGTACCTCATCACTCAAATCGTATCGTGGGTTAGTATAGAACAAAGTAGTACTTCCCGCCTTATCGAAAATTACGGCATAACTACCATCGTTTGCAATTTCCTGAACGGCATTAAAAATATCGTCTTGAATAGGTTTTACCAGCCCTTGTCGTTTTGTAAACAGATCGCCCTTGGGGCCAAAATATTTGCGTTGAAGTTTTTTGTACGCTTTCTCTTTTGTAATTATCACATCCTCGCGTTTACGTTTCATATCGTCGGAAAGCAAAACACTTTCTGCCTGAAAATCTTTATACATTTGTTCTATCTCGGCATGCATCGATTCGAGCTCTTTTTGATACTGCGACGACAACTGATTGAGTTGTTGTTGTGCTGCAGTAAAAGCAGGAATGTTTTCCATAATATATTCTGAATCGATAAACGCATATTTTTGTGCGTTAACAGCTGCAACAAGTGTAAAAGCAGCAACGAGTGTAAAAATTATTCTTTTCATCTCAATTTAATTTTAAAGGTGAATAGCCCGAGTTTACATTGTTTAATTTTCATTTTCGAAAATAAATTTCTGCTTGTTTCGCGACTAATATATTTTTATTAACTGAAACCAAAATTACCATAATCTGTGCCAAAATTCCGTTTTTTAAAATTGCTGACCAATAACAAAGTGAAACTGGCTGCCGTTTGCACCCGGATTTCCGGGAACCTCATCGAATCCATATCCCCAGTCAATTCCCATCAATCCAAACATTGGTAAGAAGATACGAACGCCAACTCCTGCCGAGCGATGCAATTTAAACGGCACATAATTGTGAAAGCTCAGTCCGGCATTACCTGCTTCAAGAAAAGCCAGTCCGTAAATGGTTGCACTCGGCTTTAACGTTATCGGGTAACGCATCTCCATTGTAAATTTCGAATAGATGTTCGAGCCGTTATTCGGGCTCAGACTATAATCTTTATATCCGCGCAATGCAACATAATCGGTTCCGTAAATGTTGTACCCCGACATTCCCGAGCCTCCAACAATAAAACCTTCGAACGGCGACTTTCGGTGTTTATCGTAATAACCCAAAAAGCCAAATTCGAATGCAGTACGCAGTACCAAAGTATGGTCAACACTTTTCGATACCGGAGTAAAAAGTTGTCCTTTAAACAACCATTTATGGTATTCAATCCATTTATATCGTTCTTCGTTGGTTACATTGGGGTCTCCATAATCGGTATCGGTAAACCACGAATAGGGTGGAGTAAGTTTTAACGATAGAGAGATGTTTGACCCTCTCCGCGAGTATAGCGGATTATCAACCGAGCTACGTCCTAAAACTGTTTTAAAACTTAAATTATTAAATGTTCCGTTTACCTGTCCGTTTTCGTCGGCAAGGAAATAGAAATAGCTTCCCATGTTCCTCAAGTTATAATGTTCTAGCGACAGTTCGTGATAGAGAGTAAAATAATCGTCGGGGTACGAAAGGCGATACCCATAACCTAACGACAACGCTGTTGTTTCCCAAATTTGGTCGGTAGCATTGTTTGTATGTTCCGATTGATAATTGTACTGATATTGGGGATATCCGCCATATCCGTATGAATTGTATCCATAACCTCCATATCCGTATGGCGAGCTGCCGTAATATCCCGACCCTCCACCGTATCCGTAGGGAGAACTTCCGTAACCTCCGTATCCGTATGGATTATATGATTGATAGTATTTATTTGCACTGTAGTTTATGCGCGAATGCGAAATAGAGACCGAGAATGAATTTGGTTTTTTACCTCCAAGCCAGGGCTCAATAAACGACATGCTTATTGTACGATAGTACCTTCCACTGGTTTGATAGCGCAGGCTAAGCGTTTGTCCATCGCCTGTGGGCAAAGGTCGCCACGCTTCTTTATTAAAAATATTCCGAACCGAGAAGTTTGCAAATTTCAAGCCTATGGAACCAACAAACATACCGGCTCCCCAACCTCCCGACAATTCAATCTGGTCGTTTGCTTTTTCAACAAGTTGGTACTCTATATCAACAGTACCATCTTCGGGGTTTGGTTGTACATCGGGGTTAATTGCTTCGGGGTCGAAATGCCCCAGTTGTGCCAATTGCCGGTACGACCTCATTAAAAGTGTTTTACTAAACAAATCGCCTGGATAAGTATACAACTCGCGCCGCGCAACATGTTCGTGGGTTTTTGTATTTCCGGTAATTCGCACTTCGTTAATGGTTGCCTGTTTTCCTTCGAAAATACGCATCTCGTAATCAATCGAATCTTTATTAATATTCACTTCAACCGGCTCGAGATTAAAAAACAGGTATCCTTTGTCGAGGTATAAATTGTTCAGTCCTTCGTCGTTATCGAAAAGACGTTTATCTAAAATTTTCTGATTAAAAACATCGCCCTTTTTAATACCAAGTGCTGCATTTAAATATTCCGAAGGGTAAATTGTATTTCCAACCCAGCGAATATTTCCAAAGTAATATTTTTTCCCCTCATCAATATCGATACTAATATCGACTTTCGGTTTTTTCTTTCTTCCAACAAGAACCTGATAAACAC
>WGCT01000371.1 GCA_015493625.1 Draconibacterium sp.
ATTGGTAATTGGCAAAACCGATGCCTCCTATTTAAAAGAGGGAATAAACGAATATACGAAGCGATTAAAGCACTATGTAAATTTTAATATTGAAATAATCCCCGACATTAAGAAAGTCAAAAAATTAAATGTCGAAAGTCAGAAAAAAAAAGAAGGAGAACTTATATTGGCAAAGAAAAGTGCGGGCAGAGAGATTCATCTGTTCGACGAAAAAGGAAAGACGTATTCCTCGATAGAATTTGCCGGATTTATTGAGAAGAAAATGGTTAGCGGATTAAAAGAGCTAGTTTTTGTTGTTGGAGGTCCGTATGGTTTTTCCGATGAAGTGTATAAAAATTCATCGTCGAAAATAGCCATGTCGCGGCTTACTTTTTCGCACCAAATGGTACGGCTTTTGTGTGTTGAGCAAATTTACCGGGCATTTACAATTATAAAAGGCGAACCTTATCATCACAATTAATTTATGCTGCTGAAATTAAATAAATACGTTTACCTTGTTGCTGCAATTTGTTTTATTGTTGTTGCTGCAGTTATTGAAAACGGGCTTTTAAAACAGCACCCCGAGACACATCTTGTTAACGATTTTCAGGAGACGCTTTTAAAAAACGAAAAGTTTTTGAATTCGCAGGTTGTTAGAATTAAAACTCTCCTGTCAGCCGATACTTCAGTAAATGTTGGCGAAATAATTAACGAGTCGGAACTAACTCTTAATGCCCCCGACTTTGGGTATTTAGTTTTTAAAAACGGGAAACTGGTTTATTGGTCGAACCGAACAATTGCTTTTTATAATACTTCCAACGAGATTGAAATTTCGTCCGGGCTGGTTCATCTGCCAAATGGGTACTATTTAACCGACACAGCCACGCAAAACAATATTGAAGTTTTAGGCCTGCATTTAATAAAAAACCGGTATAATTTCGAAAATAAATACCTGCAAAATCGCTTCTCGGCGAGTTACAACGTACCCGAAGTTTTTACAATCTCGGAAACAAAAAACGAAGCCGATAGAGAGTTCTGGATTACAAACTCTAAAAACGATTACCTGTTTACTTTGGTGCCGGGCGGACAATTTCTCTGTACAAAAAACCAACTCTATTTTCCAGAAATTATCTACTTTTTAGGATTGCTGATTTTGTTGTTCTATTTCAAAAAAGAGTTTATAGAGTCCGACAGCCCTTTTATTTTGCGAGTTGCCATACTGGGGACAGCCCTCTTTATTATTTACTGGTTGCACATTATTTTTAATATCCCCCGCCTATTTATACATATTCGGGTTTTTAGTCCCAACTATTTTGCACTAAACAACTGGCTCCCTTCGTTGGGCGACTTTTTTCTTATTTCGCTCTTCTTTCTCTTTTGGCTTTACAATTTTGGGCACGAGCTAAATATAAAACAATTGCATCGCGACTCGCTTCTCCCCCGAAAAATTATTGTTATTCTGCTGCTGCTTTTTAGTGCAAGTTTATTTCTGCTAGTTCATTTTTTTATAGAACAACTTATCCTTAATTCAACCATCTCTTTTGCATTAAATAAAATTGTAAACATTACTGTGCAGAGCGCTTTTGGTATTTTTGCTATTAGCCTGTTACTCATCTCCTTAATTTATTTTACTGCTCGTATAAACGAAGAGGCACTCCACGATTTCAGCTTTTTACAACTTCTTGGAGTTACTGTTACCATTGCTTCGTTTATTGGCTTGGTACAGTTTGTTTCGGTGGGTTCGGTTTCGGTGGCGGCTCTGCTTTTTTTTATTGTTACGTCGGTTCTTGGCTGTGTTTTAAGCCGGAAATACCTGCACAGTTTTACCCTCAGTTATCTTATTATCTTTATTTCGGTGGCAGCCATCTATTCGCTTCAGGTTTTTTACAGCACCATTAGTCAGAAAGAGCGGGAAGTGCAAAAGTTGCTGGCCATAACGTTAGAGACCGAACGCGACCCTGCCGCCGAAGAGTTTTTAATTAAAATACAAGCAAAGTTGCACGACGACCCGGCAATTTACAGCCTTTTACTTCAGGGAACGAACTTAAGCGAATACATCGAAAAAGCCTATTTCAGCGGCTATTTCAGTAAATACATTACAAAAGTTTATGTTTGCGAACCCACCGACAGTTTATTCCTCGAACCGGAAAACAGAAGTGTTCCGTGTATGCCGTTTATGGATGGAATTATTAAATCGCAAGGCGACCGTATTTTAGGAACCGATTTCTATTTTATGGACAATATGAACGGGAGAATATCGTATACCGGAAAGCTTTTTTATCCGTTTTTACCCGAAAAAGGCGGCGGCGTTACCATCTATATCGACCTCGACTCCGACTTGCTTTTCGAAGGAATTGGATTCCCCGAACTGTTAATCGACAAATCGATTGCACGTTCCGAAAACTATAAGAAATTTGATTATGCAAAATATTATGGTGGTGAGTTAACCGATAAATTTGGCGACTATAACTATAACTTTCATATTGATGCCTACCTGGAACATAACAAAAATGCTGCCGACGAAAACAAAGAATTCATCTATAAAAAATGGCACGGGCGCGAGCACTTAATTTACCATACACGAGCAAATAATTATGTAATTGTTTCGCGTTCGTTATATACTTTTAACGAGTACCTCATCTCTTTTCCATATCTGTTTGTTTTCTATTTCTTATCGGCACTGCTTATTCTTTTTATTGCAAATCCTGCTATTCGAAACCGCAAAATTGTTTTCGACCTGAAGTTTAAAATTCAGGCTGCCATTATTTCAATTGTTTTTGTTACGTTACTTGGCGTAGCGTTGGTTACCATTTCGTACAACGTAAAACAGTACCGCTCGAAACACGAAAACGATTTGAATGAAAAAATGAAATCGATTTCGAAAGAGATTGAATTGAGATTGGAAGACAAAACAGAAATTACTCCCCCTTTAACAGAATGGCTGCATCGCGAGTTGGGGAAACTCTCTAATATTTTCAGAACCGATATTAATATTTACGGTGCCGACGGCGAATTAATTGCCTCGTCGCGAGGAGAAATTTTCGAAAACGGACTTATTTCGACCCGGATGAATGCCCACGCATACAACGAAATTTCGCAAAATTTTCAAGCCGGATATTCCGAAAC
This sequence comes from Draconibacterium sp., assembly GCA_015493625.1. Lineage (GTDB taxonomy): Bacteria > Bacteroidota > Bacteroidia > Bacteroidales > Prolixibacteraceae > Draconibacterium. Next base: position 3,106 of record WGCT01000371.1, read on the forward strand.
AGAAAGTATTGGAAAACTTTCGTACCTCTCGGCATATAAACCAATTATTAACAACTACAGCGACTACCTCGGATTTATAAACCTTCCCTACTTTATTAAACAAGATAATTACAGCCAGGAGATTACAACGTTTGTGGTGGCATTTATTAATTTATATGTTTTGCTTTTTCTGGCCAGTATTATTGCCGCCGTTTTTATTGCTAACCAAATTACCCGACCGCTGGTTATTATTCAGGAAAGATTGCAAAAAATGCAACTGGGTAAACAGAACGAACATATTGTTTATAACCGAAACGATGAAATTGGCCGTTTAATAATTGAGTATAATAAAAAAGTTGACGAGCTGGCTGTAAGTGCCGAACTTCTTGCACGCTCGGAACGCGAATCGGCCTGGCGCGAAATGGCAAAACAAATTGCCCACGAAATAAAAAATCCGCTTACACCAATGAAATTAAATATTCAGCACCTGCAACGAGCAAAGGCCGAAGGGAAAGAATATGAAAAATATATTGAACGGGTAACTGCAACGTTAATTGAACAGATTGACAATTTATCGAATATTGCTACCGAATTCTCGAACTTTGCAAAAATACCAACTGCGCGTAATCAGGTATTCTGTTTGGCCGAGCAGTTGCAAAAAGTTATTAATTTATACGAAACACACGACCGGATTACAATAGAATACAAATCGAAAAAAGATTGTAAAATAGAAGTAAATGCCGACCGCGAACAACTCTCGAGAGCCGTAATAAATTTAATACGTAACGGTATTCAGGCTGTTCCCGAAGATAAAAAAGGGAAAATAGAAATTTGGGTGGAGCAAAAAAACGGGAAAGCAATTATTGCCGTGAAAGACAACGGCTCCGGAATTCCGGTTGAGCTACGCGATAAGCTTTTTACTCCCAGTTTTACTACCAAAACCAGTGGAATGGGACTCGGACTCGCCATCGTAAAAAATATTGTCGAAAACTTCTCGGGAAAAATATGGTTCGAAACAGAACTCAATGTCGGTACCACATTCTTTTTAGAAATTCCTATTTATACGCAATCTTCTTAGGGGGGGTTGCTACAGCGCGAGTTAAAACGATGCACCTTAATCCATCTTGCTTTAGCTATTAAAAATCGAAAATCGATATTCTGCCAAAGGCACACCTTCGTGGTTATTCATCATTCTGAAATCAATTTCATTCGACGTATAAAACTATTGTATTTTTAGTTTATTGCAGTCTGTTTCAAATTGTTATCACAAAATTACAATGTGCACCCCAGCTTAAAAATTTGGATTACAAATATTTTCCGCAAGTTTTTTTTTAATTGCGTGTCTTACGAACAAAGCAAATTAGAATATTTAAAAATGAAGAATAAATTTAGTTGGAAAGCATTTATCAGTTTTGGGTTAACCTACTCGTTTCTGTTTATTTTATTTTCGGGAGCAATGTTGTATTTGGCACCCCCCGGGAGATATGCACACTGGGTAAACTGGTCGATTTTAGGACTTCAGAAAGAGGGGTGGCAATCCATTCATACTGTATTTTCGTTATCCTTTGTTATTCTGTCTGTGTTCCATCTTTTTACAGTAAACTGGAAAGCATTTCTCTCGTATTTGAAATCGAAAAAAAAGTCGGGGCTGAATAAAAAACGAGAGTTTATCATCTCATCTGTACTTGCAGTGGTTTTCTTTTTCGGAATTATTTATGCTGTGCCACCATTTCAATCGGTAATGGATTTTGGCGAATATCTTACCGACTCGTGGGAGAAGGTTGAAGAGCAACCTCCGGTACCACACGCCGAGCAGCTTACTTTGACAGAACTGGCCGAACAACTCCATTTTAATTCGGTCGAGCGCATAACAAACAGACTCGATGTTGTTAAAATAAAATACCAAAACACCGGTATTCAAACACTTCAGGAGATTGCGAAGAGCAACGAAACTACTCCGCTCGACATTTACAATCAGATAATTAGTAAAGCCGGAAACGAGCGTGTGGGAAGTGGAA
>WGCT01000372.1 GCA_015493625.1 Draconibacterium sp.
AACAACTATTTGTGAAAAGAAAAAATAATAACAAATATTGGATACTAACGGCAGCAATAATTTCCTTAGTTATTGTGCTTACAATCTCGTTAAATTCTATTTTAGAAAACACTCTTCGGCAAATTATAAATATTAACCTTGAAAAATATAACAGCAGCACAAACAAAATATTCAGTATTGGCACTTCCGAGTTGAATATTTGGGAAAGAACCCTGATAATAAAGAACATTAGTATTGTCCCCGACAGCACAGTTTTTAACGGAATGAAAAATGGCTCCCTAAAACAGGTAAGTAGCATGGGAATAAACATTCCACTTCTTAAAATAAGAAAGTTGGGAATACTAAAAATGTTGACAAAACGAGACTTTTCATTGAAAGAAATTGTGGTAGAGGGAGTTGAGTTTACCGTTTATAAAAACAATTTAAAGGTACGTGTCGAGAATAATGAATCGAACCTGTCGCTCGACTCGGTTTATATTGCCGGGTTAAAAAACATAAGTTTAAACAGAATTGAGTTTAAGTCGTATAGCTACACATCGATAAATATAACAACAAACGATACTCTTTTCTCTTTTCGTGGAAACGACTTCGAAATAAATGGGCTTGAATTGGATAAAGTAACCGATTCGGAGAAAATTTATACACTGAACACAAAAAAGCTGTCGTTAAGAATGCAGGAGCAACATATTAATTTTAGAGATGAAAACTATTCTATTGCACTGGGTGAACTCAACTATTTAGTTGCCGATGGTACTATTTCGTTATTAGATTTCGCACTAAAACCTACCTTAAATAAATACAAACTGGGTGCCTCGTATAAATACACAAAAGAGGTGTTCGACGTAAAAATTAAATCGATAAATATTTTTGGATACAATGTGGCAAAGGCGCTGAAACAGGGAGTAATCAACATCGACTCGGTATTAATTGACGGAGCAAATATTGACATTTATAAAGACAGGAGGCTGCCGTTTAACCTCGACAACCGGCCCCTATTTATACAGCAAAAACTTAAAAAGATGAAGCAGCCTCTTCACATAAAAAATGTGAGGGTGAGCAATGGTAATTTTAATTTTTCGTTACACCCCAAAAATTCAAAACAATTACTGCAAGTTGGCATCAGCAATATTTCGGGCAACATCGGGTTTATAACTTCTATTAAAGACAGCTTGCAATCGGGTAAACAACTAACAGTAAATGTAAAAGGTATTTTAATGGATGCTTCGCCACTTCAACTTAAAATAAAAATGCCTTACAACAAAGCTAACGATTCGTTCTATATTACAGGTAAATTGGGAAGTGGTAGTTTTACAAAATTTAATCCTGCACTCCATCCTGTTACCGGAATTAAATTTAAAAATGGCCGGTTAAAGAGTTTACGGTTTTACGCCAATGCCAGCCCTTCTTCTTCGGTTGGACAAATGACAATGCTTTATACTAATTTGCAAGCCGAAATTCCCAAAAAGAATATTGATAAAAAGAATAAATTTTTGAGTTTAGGTGCCAACACAGTATTGCACGCTTCAAACCCTTCGAGAAATGGAAAAATTCGTATTTCAACAATTAAAACCGACAGGGTTCTGTACAAAGGTTTTGGAAATCTTCTTTGGAAAACGGTACAGTCGGGAATTGTAAACACAGTTTTAGTAACCGGAGAATCTCATAAAAAGGCAGAGCAGAAAACACAAACAAAAGGAAGGCGAAAAAAAAGAAAAAAATAAAAAAGGAGTTCCAAAATATTATCGAAACTCCTTTAAATTATGTTGACCCATCAGGGCTCGAACCTGAACTCTTCTGGACCAAAACCAGACGTGTTGCCAATTACACCATGGGTCAATCATTAATGTCTTTTTTCTAAAGACGGTGCAAAAATAGAAATTTTTTTAATACTGAAACACTCAAATCAAATTTTTTCATTGGCATGCAATTTAATTGTTAATTCAGTTTGTTCCGTTTCTGTTTAAAAGGCTGTAAAACAGAGAGTATACACGGATTTTCATTGCCGTTAATTATTTTGAGATATATTTTTAAAGAAGGTAAAACGCATTCGCTTATAAAACCTTATATTTGCGCTGTTCTTAATAATCGATCATGCAAAAAACGAATTTAATTAACAATATTCTGGGGTGGGCAGTTTTTCTTATTGCTGCTGTAACTTTTATTTTAACACTCGAGCCAACAGCAAGTTGGTGGGATTGCAGCGAGTTTATTACAAGTGCATATAAATTTGAGGTAGGACATCCGCCGGGTGCACCTTTGCAAATGATTTTGGGCCGTATATTTACGCTTTTTGCTCCCGACGCGTCGAAAGCAGCATTTATGGTTAATCTAATGTCGGCATTGGCAAGTGCGGCTACAATTATGTTGCTTTACTGGAGTATTGTTCATTTGGCCCGTAAACTTTTTCCGGCTGAAAAATTAACAAAAGGAGAACAAATTGCCGTTTGGGGAAGTGGGTTAGTTGGTGCATTAGCGTTTGCCTTTACCGATTCGTTTTGGTTTTCGGCTGTCGAAGGAGAAGTTTATGCCCTCTCGTCGTTTTTTACCGCAGCTGTTTTTTGGGCTATTCTGAAATGGGAAAATGTGGCCGACCAAAAATATGCAAACCGCTGGATAATATTAATTGCCTACCTGATTGGATTATCAACCGGTGTTCACTTATTAAATCTTTTGGCCATTCCCGCAATTGGAATGGTATATTATTTTCGTAAATATACATTTTCGTGGAAAGGAGCGGCAATTGCACTGGGCGTTTCAATACTTATTCTGGCAGGAATTCAGTACGTAATTATTCCGGGAGTTGCCCGTGCAGCTTTTGTTTTCGACAGGTTGTTTGTAAATGGATTTGGACTGCCATTTAATTCGGGTATTTTATTTATGGTTGTTGCCATTATTGCCGCGCTGGTTTGGGCGGTACTATATACAACAAAGAAGAATCTGCCGGTTTGGAATCTTGCTGTAACGGTTATTATTGCCATTCTTATCGGATATTCTTCGTTTGCAATAATAATAATTCGTGCATCGGCAAATCCGCCAATGAACCAAAACCACCCCGACAATGCATTTGCACTGCTACGTTATTTAAATCGCGAGCAGTATGGCGACCGCCCGTTGGTTTATGGCCCGTATTACAATGCTCCGGCCATTGCAAGTGTTGGCGAAAAACCTCAATACAACGAAGTTGACGGGAAATATAAAGTTACGGGAACATTGGCAGGAGGAACAAAATACGACCCTAAATTAGAAACAATTTTCCCTCGAATGTATAGCAGTCAACCCAACCATATTAAAGCGTACAAAGAGTGGGGCAAAGTAAAAGGAACTCCTGTGAGAATTCGCGATAGAGGGAAAGTAAAAACCGTTTATAAACCCACCTTTTTCGAAAACTTGCGCTTCTTCTTTTCGTATCAGGTTGGATACATGTATATGCGCTATTTTATGTGGAACTTTGTAGGGCGGCAAAACGATATTCAGGGAAGCGGTGGTTTTGCATACGGAAACTGGATTAGCGGAATTAAGTTTTTAGACGAAGCCAAAACAGGGCCAACCAAAAATATGCCTAAGTTTATGAAAAACGATCCGTCGCGAAATGAGTATTATTTCTTACCACTGTTGTTCGGGTTAATAGGAATGTTTTATCAATATTCAAGAAGCAAAAAAGGAAAAGAGAGTTTTTTTGTAACCATGTTGCTTTTTATATTTACCGGAATTGCAATTGTTGTCTATCTGAATCAATATCCATTTCAACCGCGTGAGCGCGATTATGCTTATGCCGGTTCGTTTTATGCATTTGCAATTTGGATTGGGCTGGCTGTTCCTGCGCTCTATTCATTACTAAAAAAAGTACTGAATGGTGCTGTTGGTGCTACTGTAGTAACACTTATTTCGCTTGTGCTTGTTCCCGGAATTCTTGCTTCGGAGAACTGGGACGACCACAACCGGTCGGGACGATACATGACCCGTGATTTTGCAAAAAACTACCTTGAATCGTGTGCACCCAATGCGCTACTTTTTACTTATGGCGATAACGACACATTCCCTCTTTGGTATGTTCAGGAAGTGGAAGGTGTGCGCCCCGATGTTCGGATTATTAATCTCAGTTATTTAGGAATGGACTGGTATATTCGCCAACAAACAATGGCTACAAACGAGTCTGCACCTGTACCATTTTCGTTTAAACCTGCGCAATATTATATGGGAAACCGCGACGTTATTTTATTTCAACAACGTATTAAAGGGGCAATTGAATTAAGCGAAGCAATGAAATTTGTGGGAAGCGACGATGTACGTACAAAGGTACAAGTTACTTCGGGCGAGATGATTGATTTTTTCCCTTCTCGCAACTTTAAAATCACAGTCGATAAACAAAAAGTACTTGAGTCGGGAACAGTAAAACCCGAAGATGCCAACTTAATTGTTGATGAGATACAGTTTAGAATAGGAAAGAATTTAATAACAAAAAGTGAAATGGCAATATTAAATATGGTTGCTGCAAATAATTGGGAACGACCTATTTATATCGACCACAGTTTGTTGCACACCGGAAGCATTCCTTTTACCGATTATTTGCAATTCGAAGGGCTTGCTTACCGGCTTGTACCTATAAAAACAAAACGCCGGGGAATTGAAACCGGCCGTGTTGACGTAGATATTTTGTACGACCATGTGATGAATAAATTTGTGTGGGGAAATGTAAACGACCCCAATATTTATCTCGACGAGTACAACCGGAAAGAGTTGAAAATTATTCAGGTTCGCTATATGTTTGCAAGGCTTGCACAAGGTTTATTAGATAAAAAAGAGAAGCAAAAAGCTATTAACGTAATTGATAAAATGCTTGAATTATTCCCCGACAAGAAAATTCCATTAACTTACGATTCGTTTCCTGCAGCCGAAATTTATTACCGTGCAGGTGCCACCGAAAAAGCAAATGAATTGGTGCGCACATTGGCAAAAAACGGTTTCGATATGTTAAAATATTACATTTCGCTTCCCGATAAATTTGCCCGATTGGTACAAACCGACCAGAGCAGGGAAATGTCGAATATTCAGAATTTGTTAGTGCTTACAAAAGGGTTTAAACAGACTGAAAT
>WGCT01000373.1 GCA_015493625.1 Draconibacterium sp.
ACCTAACATTTTAGTTGTTTAACTAATTAATTAGTTTTAGGCATGATTTTTGCTAAAATAAAGATTTTATATCAGTTTGTTTAAACGTATATAAGTTGAAAAAAATGAAAGAATTAACAAAAGCTGAAGATCAGATTATGCAGCTGCTTTGGAAACTTGAAAAAGCATTTGTGAAAGATATAATTGAACTGATGCCAAGCCCGAAACCTGCATATAACACGGTTTCTACAATTATTCGCATATTAGAAAAGAAAGGCTTTGTGGGGCACAATGCTTACGGTAAAACACATGAATATTTTCCGTTAGTTTCAAAAAAAGAGTACACCGGTACTTATATGAAGAATTTTATGCGTACCTATTTTAGTGGTTCGTTTCACGAAATGGTTTCGTTTTTTGCGCGAGAAGACAACATGAGTTTGTCGGATTTAGACGAGTTGATTAACGACGTAAAACGCGATTTAAAAAACGAGAAAAAGAGAGACCATGAATAGTGCCGTAAATTTTGTATTTGAGTCGGGTGTAAGTATTTCGTTATTTGCTCTCATTTATATTTTCTTTTTGCGGAAAGAGACATTTTTTAAACTCAACCGGTTTTTCTTATTAGGAGCGATTTTATTTTCTATTGTTCTTCCATTTTTAAAATTCCGGATTTTTGCGCCAAAACAAATTATGCTTGCCGAAGTTACGGTAACACCATATAAAAATTTACTCGAAGCAGTTACTATTTATAGTCATAATCTCTCTGGCAACATCGAGCACGCACTCCTTTCAACCGAAACAACTATTTTTATTTATGTTGGAGGAGTCCTTATTTTTTTAGGACTGTTTTTATTTCGGATTGGACAGATTGTTTTATTAATTCGCAAAAACAATGTTCAGCACCATAGTAGATTTAAATTGGTTGTTATAGAGAAAGAGTTAAGTCCGTTTTCGTTTTTAGACTATATTTTTGTGAGTCGTTCGCTTCTGGAAAAAGAGGGGAACGACAGAATGATGGCTCATGAATTCGAGCATGTAAAACAAGGGCATACTTTTGATGTGCTCTTACTCGAGTTTCTTACTGCTTTTCAGTGGTTTAATCCATTTATGTGGATGTTGCGCCGGGCAATTCGCGAAAATCATGAGTTTCTGGCCGACCAGGCCGTTCTCTCGTCGGGTATCACCCGAGCATATTATAAAAAGTTATTATTAAATCAGTTTGTTGGAGACCAGTTAGTTATCTCCAATAACTTCAATTATTCATTAATTAAAAACAGAATTAAAATGATGTCGAAAATAGAATCTTCGAAATTTGCCATTACAAAAATATTATTTGGAGTAGTAGTAGCAGTTGTGCTCGTAGTTGCTTTTGCATGCGAGCAAAAAGAGTCGGTAATTATGGAGCCGGCCCCAAAAGAACCTATGTTAAAAGTAGCTATTAAAAATAATGAGTTAACGTTTGAAGGAACTCCCGAAACGCTTGCAAAATTAAAGGAGATGTTTCCTGATGAATCGGGGTACGATATAAAACCGGATAGTTTGGGAAATATAATTTTAAAGAAAGACAATAATACTGATATAATTTCGCGTGAAAATATGAATGTATTTTACATTGTTGATGATGCGCCGGAATTTCCGGGAGGTGAAGATGCATTGAGGAGTTATATCTCAAAATCGGTTAATTATCCGGAAGTTGCACAGCAGAAAAAAATTCAGGGGAAAGTGTATGTCTCTTTTATTGTTAACAAAAATGGTAATGTTGTCGATGCGAAGATAGCACGGGGTGTTGCCCCATCGATTGACAATGAAGCTTTGCGCGTGGTTCGAAGTCTTCCTAAATGGATACCCGGCAAACAAAGAGGAGAAGCTGTAAATGTATCTTATACAGTACCCATAAATTTTGTATTGCAATAATTAAACCAATTTGACTTTATAATGCCGCTTAATATTTTTGTTAAAGCAGTTGTAATAATCTGAGAACCAATAAATAAAACAAGCCATGAAACAGAGAATGTTACTTATTATCTTTGGTTTATTAACCATTTCGTTTAATTCTTTTTCGCAAAGGAAAATCGATTTATTAATTCTCAACAAAAACTATTCGAAAGCTTTAACAGAGATTGATAATCAGTTAACCAAAAAACCGTCGGCAGAATTGTATCATAAAAAAGGGGCAATATACAGTAGTTTGCAAAACTATCAGGAGGCAATTGAAGCTTACAAAAAAGCATTGGAAACAGAGCCAAACAATGTTGATGTTTTGGGCGAAATTGCCGAAGATTTGGCCGTTCTTGGAAATAATGCCGATGCAGTTAGGTTTTACAATAAGGCAATAGCACTGAGCAATAACAATTTAACATTAATGGGAAAACTGGGGCGAGTTTATATCAATCAAAAAGAGTATAAAAAAGCATACAATACGTTTAATTCAATTTATGCAATCGATTCAACAAATGTTTTCTGGAATAAACAGTTGGCTTTCTGTTCGTTTCGCATTCTTAAGCGCAAGCAGGCAGTACATTTATACGAGAAAGTGCTGGAAGCTAATCCACGCGATTATGGAACTTACAGCAATTTAATTCACGCATACAACTGGAGAAAAGAGTCGAAAAAAATCAGCAAATTAATTACCAAAGGGTTAGAGCAGTTCCCAAACGATCCGGGACTGCTTTTAGAATATGCCAACTTTAATTTTAAAAAGAAGTTTTATCCGTCGGCAATGGTCGGATTCGAAAATTATTTTAAAGCCGGTGGCGATTCCATTCAATCTATTGTGTTGAATTACGCAATATGCACCTATTTTTCAAACGATATAGAGAAAGCGTTAACAATTCTTACACCGCTTTTTACATCGAGTCCGAACAACCAGTTTGTGATATTTTATTCGGGACTTTGTTATAAAAAAATGAAAGATTTTAAAGAAGCCGAAAAACTAATGAAATGGGCAATCGACGCTTCAATTCCCGAATATATTGCCGATATGTATCACCATTTAGGGCAAATTTATGGGCAGCAGCGGAAGTTTAAAGAGTCGATTGATGCTTTAAAAAACTCGTATAAATATAACCCCGATAATTATGAAGTTTTATTTGAAATAGCCACAACTTACGAAGAGTTTAACTCGAATAAAACATTGGCACTTAACTATTACCGGCTCTATATTAAAGATGCAAAAGAGGACGATAAAAATGTGAATTATGCATTCGACCGCATCACAAAAATTAAAGAAGATCTCTTTTTCGATGAGTAAAAACCGAAAAGCTATATGGTTTGAGTTTAATCTGTTTCGCTGCTTTTAACTTATCAGTTCTTTGCGTACATTCGAGGCCTAAAGTTTTGGAATGAGAAAAATAATTTTGATGCTAATTCTGACGATTGGGTTTTCGAATCTGAAAGCCCAGTATTTTCAAACCGGGCAAGACCCGGCATCAATAAAATGGCGGCAAATTAATACCAAAAATTTTCAGCTAATTTATCCCAACTATTATGAATTACAGGCTCAAAAGCTTGCCTCTATTATGGAAAAGGTTTATGCATACCGGAGTAAATCAATGCATTACAGTCCCCGGCCAATTTCAATAATATTGCATACACAAACTGTTCAATCGAATGGGCTGGTTGCGTGGGCACCCAAGCGGTCGGAATTTTACACCATTCCACATCAGGACATTTATCCGCAAAACTGGCTCGAACAATTGGCTGTGCACGAGTTTCGCCATGTGGTACAAATCGATAAAATTAATTCGGAACTTCCTAAAATCATAAAAATTTTACTTGGAGAACAAGGCACAGCACTGGTTTTTGGCACATTTTTACCGTGGTGGTTTATCGAGGGCGATGCTGTGGTTACCGAAACAGCATTGAGTAATTTCGGTCGAGGCCGATTTCCTTCGTTTTTAATGGAATTAAAAGCTCAGCTAGTTGAAAAAGGCGCTTTTAAATACGACAAAGCATACAACGGTTCGATAAAAGACTTTGTGCCCGACCATTATAAATTGGGTTACTATCTGGTGGGAGAAGCTCGTAAGAAATATGGAGTAGGGGTGTGGGACTCTGTTGTAACGCGGGTGGGAACAAAACCTTTTTCGCTACATCCGTTTAATAAAGCTCTGAAAATAGAAACCGGATTTAATAAAGTACAGTTGTATAATTCGCTTTTCGGAGAGTTGAAAAATAGTTGGACGAAAGAGGATAAGAACTTCAAAAAGCCCGTTTTTAAGCAGGTCTCAAAAACCAATAAAACATATACAAACTATAAATATAATTATTGGTTGAACGACTCTGTTTTTGTATCGTACAGAACTTCGTTAAACACAACTCCGGCATTTATTTCAATCAACAAAAATGGTGTTGAAAAGAAAATTTTAGTCCCCGGAACCATTTTTAATGAATCGGTGAATTATCGGGGCGATTGGCTGATTTATTCCGAGCATATTCCGGATCTTCGCTGGCAGCACAGTGGTAAAGCATTAATTCGTTTGTACAATATTAAAAATAGACAGAAAAAAGATATACCTACGCAATTTACCGCTTTTTCACCTTCAATTTCTCCCAATTTAGAAAAGATAATTGTGGTTGAAACCGACTTTTCGAGTAACAATTATCTTGCTGTTTACGATATAAAATCAGCAAAGCTTTTGTACCGCATTCAAACAAAAAATAATAACTATTTTTTCTCTCCCGATTGGCTAAACAAACGTGAAATTATAACTATTGTTTTGACTAAAAAAGGGAAGCAATTGGCAACTTTTAATATTGAAACCGGGAAGATGAAATTGCTGAATTTGTTTGATTTGGGCAATATAAAAAGTTTAAAAGTTAAAAATAGTCAGTTGTTTTTTGTTAGTAGTATTTTAGGAAAAGATGCACTTTTCGAGATGAATTTAAGCAACCACTCTATTCATTTAATTTATAATCCGCGTTTTGGAGCCGATTATCCTGCAATCTCAAAAAACGGTACGCATATTATATTTAGCGATTATACATCTAACGGATTCAGACTGCTTAAAATTAAGAATACCCGATTGAAAAAAATAAATTCAGCCAGTAAATACAACTATCAACTGGCTGATAATTTGGCAAAACAAGAGTCGGGGGTAATCAACTTTACCAATACCGATTCAATAAAATACTCCTCTAAAAAATATAAAAAGGTGGCTCATCTTTTTAATTTTCATAGTTGGGCACCGGTATCGATTGATGTGAATAGTTACAATTTTTCTCCCGGTGTAAGTTTTATGTCTCAAAATAAATTAGGAACCTCCGAAACAATTTTGGGATACGAGTGGGACATTTCTGAAAAAACAGGGAAAGTTTATGCAAAATATACCTACAAAGGGTGGTTTCCAATTATCGATTTCGAAATAAATAGTGGGAAAAGAGCCTCTAACTATACGCTAATTGAGACCTCTTTGAATAACAGTAATGATACTACAACACAGCGCTTTACATGGAACGAAACGAACCTTAATTTCGATGTTCGGATTCCGCTGAATTTATCAAAAGGAAAGAACAGACGATTTCTGCAACCGGAAATACAATACGGATATACTTTCTACGGCCACGATAAAAGTACACCTGAAAAGTTTGTAAAAGGTAATTCGCAGTCGCTTGTTTATCGCTTGTATTATAGTCAGTTTTTGTACAAAAGTGCTCAGGATGTTTGGCCCGATTTTGGAATCATTGCCGATGCTAGTTTTTATCATTCGCCGCTTGGAACCACCGATTTGGGGACAATGCTACTTGGGCAGTCGGTACTTTATTTGCCGGGTATTCTTGCCAATCACGGAGTTCGCGTCTATTCCGGTTTTCAGCAAAAAGAGAACGATGGAGTTTATAGCTTTTCCGATGCCATTAGGTATCCTCGTGGTTGGGGGAAAGTTAATACAACCGAAATGTCCAGTTTTGCATTCGATTATAAATTACCATTGTTCTATCCCGAATGGAGTGTTGGAGGACTGGTGTATCTGAAACGTATAACAGCTTCGCTGTTTGCCGATTATGCAAATTTAAAAGGTTATTATTACGAAAATGGAGTTGCTTCCGGAACCTATTCTTCAACTATTTCATCGGTTGGTGCTGAACTGTTGGGCGATATGCATTTTTTACGTTTTTATGCCCCTGTTCAAATGGGATTCAGAACTTCGTACTTACCTCAAAAAAATAGTGTTTTTTTCGACTTTTTGTTGTCAATCGACTTCAATTCGCTTTAGCGTTAGCACTGTAACTTCGGGAGGCATATTAATTCGCCATGGAAATCCGATTGTTCCCAAACCTGTATTTACATATAAATATACATTATATTTACTATACAATCCACCCCACTCTTTTCGGGTAAACCACGCAAAGCTAAATGGTATTCCTGCTTTAATTATTCCAAACTGAAAACCATGAGTGTGCCCGGCAAGAGTTAAGTTAACAGGCTGCTTACCTGCTACTTGCGATTCCCAATGAGCAGGATCGTGTGTTAACAGAATTTTAAAGGCGTTGTTGGGTACTCCCGAGAGTGCCTTTTCTAAGTTTGCATATTGTGGGAAAGGTGGGTGTCCCCAGTTTTCAACACCAATAACATAAATCGAATCAGCTTTTCTTGTAATTACTACATGCTCATTTTTTAATAAAGTAAATCCAAATTTTTTATGCGCGTTGGCAATGCGTTCAAAGTTCGTATTCTTTGCCTGCTTGCTTTGCCAGTCGCTGTAATTCCCGTAATCGTGATTCCCTAATATCGAAAAGCTTTTTCTATTCTTGGTCATTTTCTCAAAAACAGGTGCCCATCCATCTAATTCCGATGAGTAGTTGTTGACCAAATCGCCTGTAAAGAAAAGTATATCAGGATTTATCTCTTCAATTTTCGATTCTATATTCTTTAAAAGTTTATGAGAGTGACTAAGGCTTCCAAGGTGGATGTCAGAAATCTGAACAATTTTATACCCATCGAAATCTCGAGGAAGATTTTTAAAACTTAGTTCAATATGTTTTGTTACTACACGCCCGGTTCCGAAAACAATACCATAAATAACGAAAAGAGTGAAACAAACTGAAATTATAAGTCTGGTAAAACTCAAAGTTTCTCGATATCTTGTATTCTTAAAAAGTAATCCGAAAAAATAGAAGAGGGCAAGTGGAGCTTTAAAAACAATGTCGATAGATAAAATGCCATTGCTAAAAAAATAGCAGTTGTAGTTTTTTGCAGTACGAATATTACCGGGCCAAATATAAAGTAGTAGGAGAGAGAGAAAAATAGAAACACTAAGGAACAGAAGAGAAAAGATAATTTGCTTTTTATATCGCTTTGAAATTAATTGAGTTACTGCTTTTAAACCTCCAAAACTAATAAGAATGTAAAACAGACCAAAAGCAATAGAAAAAAGAAGATGAATTGATCTCATAAAGCTAAATTCAATTTTTAGTGTAAAACCAGATAAAGAATAATAAGGAGCTTATTTCATTGAAGAACAATCTTTTATGTTGTTGTTATAGCATTTTTAACTCCTTTAGAATTCAATATTTATTTTGTTTATGCATATTGGTATAAAAT
>WGCT01000374.1 GCA_015493625.1 Draconibacterium sp.
GGAAAATTGATGAGGTAGCACCGGGTGAATTTCGTTTTACAAACGAAAACCCACTTACTCAAATTACGCTTGCTATTGGCAATTACCAACAGATTACAAATAAAAACGACACACTCGAGTTGGGAGTTTGGACATTAAAAGGGCACAACTATTTTTCTGAATTATTCCCCGAGGCAAAAGATACAATTGCTGCCATAGCTGCCGAGCATTTTAACGATTTTCAGCGAAAGCTTAATTTAGAATATAAGTTGAAACGCCTTTCGTTGGTGGAGGTTCCGGCGCAATTTAAAACGTTCGAAAGAATATGGACATCAAGTCAGGAGTTGGTACAACCCGAGCAAATTTTTATTCCTGAAAAAGGTTTTTTAATTCGTGAAGCCGATTTTGAAAACCGGAAAAAATCGAGCTGGAGATACCGGAGAAGAGATGAAGCGGAATTAACTCCACGAGACAAGGAAATTCGTGTGTTCGAAGATTTTTTTAGAAACTTTACCAACGAGCAAAATAACAATTACCGTCAGAATCGGGGCAACTGGACAGCAGTTCAGGTGGGAAATCCTTACTATATTTTTCCACTTCTTTATAACTTTCAAAACAATATCCAGTCGGATAGGTGGCCCATTACAAACCGGGTTTTCGAAGCTTATTTAAAAGCTCAGGGAACCGATATGCGCTCAATTTTTATGAGTAGTATGAATGGTGGTGAAAGCGAAGATGTACGCGCCAATATTGCACTTCAAGACAGTACGTTTCAAGAAATTTTGGCCGATGCCGGTCAGAAACAAATTATCGATAATGTAATAAAATTAAAGGGCGATGTTCTCTTTTCGATGATACAATGGAAAGCCGGGGAAGAGGAATTTAAGGGGTTTCTTACCAATATTCTAAACCAAAACAAATTTAAAAATATCTCTTTCGAGGAGTTTGCTTCCGAAATTGATAAAGCTTTTGGGATTGAACTCATTCCAATGATGGACAACTGGTTTAATGCAAAAGTGTTACCCGGATATTTAATTTCGCCCATAAAAGCAGTAAAAGTAAAAGACGGAGATGCCATGAAAACAATGGTGTCGGCAAAAATTACCAACTTCTCGAATGTGGAAGGACTGGTGAAACTCATATTCAGAGGTGGAGGCAGAGGACGAAGTATGAGTGGAGGCGATATTACAAACAAACTGGTACACTTCGACCCAAATCAAACAAAAGAGCTTAGTTACCTTTTAGATGTGCCGCCACGAATGGTTATGGTAAACACCATGACCTCGAAAAATATTCCGCAAACCATGATGAACTTTTTCAGGGAGATTAAGGAAGATTTAAAAGCAAAACCATTTGAGGGAGAGCGCATTTCGAAAATACCGGTACAAAATGCACTGCCTTCCGAGATTATTGTCGATAACGAAGATCCCGAATTTGAAGTTACAAAAATTGAAAACCGCAGTTTACTCGAAAAATTGATAATTAAAGACAAAACAAGCACAAGTAAATATGCGGGAATGACATGGTGGCGACCACCAACCAACTGGACAGCCACAACCAATTCCGACTTTTATGGAGAGTACATTCGCTCGGCCTATTATATAAAAGGTGGCGATGGAAATTTAAAGGCAAAATGGCATGTACCCATTAAAAAAGCGGGGTATTACGATGTATATTATCACGTTTACAAATCGAGAAGGTTCAGGCGTGGCAGAAGCGAAGAGAAAGGAGAATACAACTTTACCATATACAGCGACGACGGAGCCGAGGAGGCGGCACTGGCGATTCAGAATGCCGAACCCGGATGGAACCATTTGGGCTCGTACTATTTTTCGCCCGACACGGCATTAATCGAACTTTCGAATAAAACAACATTGCGTGCTGTTTTTGCCGATGCAGTAAAATTGGTTGAATTGAAATAAATTTTAAAATATACAAACACAATGAGAAGAGTAAATTTTAAACAGATTAAAAAAGCAGCAGCAGTATTTTTGATGCTGGTTCTCGGTGTTTCGGCAGCTATTGCACAAGAGGCAATTACGCTGAACAAAGCCATGTCTATTGCCGAAACCGGAAGCCCCGATTTGCAACAGTCGCTGCTAAATCTCGAACGATTTCAGAAAAACCTCGAAGCCCAGCGTGCTGCTCTTAAATCCCGGTTTTCGCTCGACGTATCTCCGGTTTCTTACAGTAATCAACGCCGTTTCGACACGCGCGTTTCGGAATGGTACACCAACGAAAACCTGAAATCGAATGCGCGCTTTTTGGTGTCGCAACCTATTTTACTTACCGACGGTACCATTTCGCTCTCGAACGAATTTGGCTGGCAGGCAAGTAACTCAACCGCCAACAACTCGGAAAGTAAAGTGTTTTATAACAATTTGTATCTAACATTAAATCAGCCAATTTTTACTTACAACAGGTTAAAGTTACAGCTGAAACAGTTGGAGTTGAGTTACGAAAATGCAAACATAAGTTACGCCATGCAGCGTTTAAACCTCGAAAAGAATGTAACGCAGTTTTTTTATAATGTTTATATGACTCAAATGAATCTCTCTATTGCAAAAGAGGAGTTGGAGAATACAAAAAAAAGTTACGACATAATTACAAATAAAGTTGACGCCGGATTGGCAGCCCGCGAAGAGTTGTACCAGGCCGAACTAAATCTGGCAACGGCCGAATCGAAATTACAAAATAGCGAGGTAACGTTTGAAAATGCAAAAGACCAACTGAAATTGTACCTTGGAATGGACCTTTTTGAAGACATCGTAATTCTTGCCGATATTAGTGCAAATCCGGTTTCGGTTGATTTGGATAAGGCCATAAACAACGGGCTGAACTCGAGAATGGAATTGCGTCAGCGAGAAATAGATGTGGAAAACAGCGAGTTCGATTTAATTAAAACGCGGTCGTTAAACGAATTCAGAGGCGATGTAAACCTCAGGCTGGGAATTACCGGCGACAACGAAAACCTCAACCAGATTTTCGATGCACCAACAAGCAGTCCGTCGGTAGCTCTCAGTTTTAAAATTCCAATTTTCGACTGGGGCGAAAAAAAGGCTCGTATTGCAGCTGCCCAAGCATCAATACAGTCGCAAGAGTTAAACTTTTCAGAACAGAAAAAGCAAATTATTGTTGGCATACGACAGGTGTACAGGAATTTACAAAACCAGTTAAACCAGATAGAAATTGCAAAGAAAAATGTAAAAAATGCCGAGTTAACGTACGATATTAATTTGGAGCGTTACGAAAACGGCGATTTAACCGGAATGGATTTAAACCTCTTTCAAACCCAACTTTCCGAAAAGAAAATTGCATACAGCCAGTCGTTAATTAACTATAAAATAGAACTGTTAAACCTGAAAATACAGACCCTTTACGATTTTGAACAAAACAAAGAGATTGTTCCGGCCGAGCTGTATTTATCGGAAGATAAGAAAAAATAACGTATAAGAAATTAAATTAAAAACAGATAAGATGAGACAAATAAAACTATTTCTATTGGCAGGCATTATTGTTTTTGCCGCGGCATGCAACAATCAGCCTGCCACCGAAACTACCGAGTTGGCAGTGCCTGTTTCTGTTTCGAATATAAAATTGCAAAGCATTAAGCAATTTATAAATACCACCGGAACCGCAAAAGCAGTTTCCGAAACAGTATTGAATTCGGAAATAGCCGGTGCATACAAATTGCTTCTAAATCCGAAAACAGGAAAGCGCTTTAAACTGGGCGACAGAGTTGAAAAGGGACAGGTTATTATTCGTCTCGAAGACAAAGAGTATTTAAACGGAATTGCCATCGATTCGAAAAAGCTTAGTCTCGAAATTTCGCAGCAGGAGTACAAGAAATCGAAGTCGTTGTACGATAAAGGCGGAATTACGTTGCGCGAGTTACGTAATGCCGAACTAACGGCAACCAATGCAAAAAACGATTACGAGAATGCCGAAATTCGTATGGCAAAGATGGAAATTGTTGCACCTTTCTCGGGAACGATAGTTGAGTTGCCCTATTACACACAAGGGGTGAAAATTGCTACCGGTCAACCTATGGTAAGCTTAATGAACTACAAAAAAATGTATGTCGAGATTAATCTTCCCGAGAAAAATATAAGCGACATAAAGTTGGGGCAACAGGTTTTAATTACCAGTTACACACTCTCCGAAGACACAATAAAAGGTACAGTTTCCGAGCTTTCGCCAATTGTTAGTTCCGAAACAAGAACGTTTAGCGGGAAGTTGCTGATTAACAATTCGCAACTAAAACTACGCCCGGGAATGTTTATAAAAGCGAACATTATTACAGCCCAAAAAGACAGTGCTATTGTTATTCCTAAAAATGTAATTCTAAATGGAAGTCGAGGGAAATATGTGTTTGTGGTTGGCCGGAACAGTGCAGCCGACGACCGCCGCATTACTACCGGAATCGAAAATCAGGATGATATTGAGATTCTGGAAGGATTAAAACCCAACGACCGACTGATTATTAAAGGATTTGAAACACTGCGCGACAAGTCGAAAGTAAAAGTAATTCTGTAAAAGCAAGATGAATGCAAATGAGTTTTATACACAAGAGAGCGATTGAGAAAGACAGTTGTGTCGGAAAATTCCAAATCGTGAATGTAATATAAATCAGACGAAACATTCATGATAAAAGATTTTACACACAGAAGCACAATTAAGTTAAAGCACTAATTTCTTGTCTTGTGTCTTTATTCTAGTAACTTGATTCTAATTATTAAATAGATGAAAAAATTAACACAATTTTCTGTCGATTACCCGGTAACAGTGCTGATGGTGGTTCTTGGAGTTTTGCTGCTCGGCTACATATCGTACGATAAATTGGGTGTCGATCTTTTTCCCGACCTCAACTCGCCACGTATTTTTGTGGAGATAAAATCGGGAGAACGGCCGCCGGAAGAGATGGAAAAACAGTTTGTTGAGGAGATTGAATCGCGGGCAATCCGCCAGTCGAATGTGGTTCAGGTTACCTCTGTTTCGCGCGTTGGTTCAGCACAAATTACCGTAGAATATGGATGGAACAAAGATATGGACGAGGCTTTTCTCGACCTTCAACGAGAGCTGAATCCGGTGAGCCAAAACCCGGAAGTTGACGAGCTTACAATTACTCAGCACGACCCGAATACTATGCCGGTAATGGTTCTTGGACTTACGCATTCGGAAATTAAAGATATGAATGAACTTCGGAAGGTTGCCGAAAGCTATATCAGGAACGAACTGGTACGTTTAGAGGGCGTTGCCGAAGTAGAACTTACGGGACAGGAAGAGAGCGAAATAA
Source organism: Draconibacterium sp. (assembly GCA_015493625.1). Classification (GTDB taxonomy): domain Bacteria; phylum Bacteroidota; class Bacteroidia; order Bacteroidales; family Prolixibacteraceae; genus Draconibacterium. Next base: position 5,276 of record WGCT01000374.1, read on the forward strand.
TTATTGAAACTGATATTTACCGTCTCGAAGCACTAAACCTTTCGATGGAAGAGGTGAGCTCGCGCATTCAGAATTTTAACCGGAATGTGTCGGGCGGGCGAATTAGCGAAATGGGAATTCAGTACATTGTTAAAGGCGTTTCTCTGCTGCAAAATACCGACGATTTTAACAACTTAATTGTGGGGTATAAAAATGTTCAGGCAAATGCTGCAAACGGACAAAATAACTCCGAGCGGGCTCCCATCTATTTAAAAGATATTGCAAAGGTCAGGGTCGAAAATAAGAAACCCGATAATATTGTTCATATTAACGGCAAACGCTGTCTCGGCCTTTCAATTTATAAAGAGACACAGTTTAACACCGTAAAATCGGTAGAGCAAATTAATAAAGCACTGGTAAAAATAGAGAAGGCACTGCCCGGTTATAAATTTACCCGCATCAGCAATCAGGGGAAATTTATAAGCAATGCCATCGACGAAGTAAAAGAGACTGCACTTATTGGAATTTTACTTGCTGTGATTATTCTATTCCTTTTTCTTCGCCGTTTTGGAACCACTCTAATTGTTAGTATTGCCATTCCAATTTCAATTATTGCCACGTTCAACTTAATGTATTTTAACCATCTTACCATAAATATTATGACCCTTGGAGGACTTGCTTTGGGGGCGGGAATGTTGGTTGACAATGCCATTGTTGTTATGGAAAATATTTTTCGCAACCACGAAAACGGGATGAGTGTAAAAGAGGCTGCAATTGTTGGCACATCGCAGGTTGGCGGTGCAATTACGGCATCTACATTAACAACTATTATTGTTTTTCTTCCCATTGTTTATCTTCATGGAGCATCGGGCGAGTTGTTTAAAGACCAGGCGTGGACTGTTGCTTTTTCGCTTGTTTCGTCGCTGGCGGTTGCCATTTTTCTTATTCCAATGATGTACCAC
>WGCT01000375.1 GCA_015493625.1 Draconibacterium sp.
GTTTTATTTGTTTCTGGTAGTATTTTGAATACTCGTGCTGATGTTCAAAGTACGCAAGGAGACACTATTAAAGGGTTGATTATCTCGGAAGCCTTTGTTGGTAATTCATTCGGTACGTATTTCGAATTAACCAATATGGGCGACAAAACAATCGACCTAAGCCAGATTGAGATTGGTATGCTTGCCCCCTGGAGCAGACCTCCAGAAGATGATTTTTGGGGAAACCCTCGTAATTCTATGATGCTTCCTGAATTTCAACTCGAGCCCGGCAAAAGCTTTGTTATTGCCAGTGCTTATGAATTTAATCCTGAGCAGTTTAAAAAAGGTGTTCCTGGGTATAATGAAAAATTCACACGGGATCAAATGTGGGATGTAGCTGATTATCTTGTACATGTTGCCGAAGGAAGAACCAATAAAGCAGAGCCGAATGACAGTATCTGTCCTATCCCGGGTGCTGCAAATTTATTTCATGATATATGGGAAGGAACCAGAGCATTTTTTATCAGGCAACATATAAACGAAAATGACTCGGTTGTTCTCGATCAGGTTAACGGTGTATTCGATGGCGATCTTGGATATAACAGTTTAAATGCAAATGATGTTGCAGGGTTCCATGAAGCGTCATTGAATTGTGTTTTGGTAAGAAAATACAGCGTTAAAACAGGTAATCTCGACTTTGCCAATGGTCGAGGAGTTGGAGAAGATGACTCGGAATGGATTCCAATACCAAGAACTGAAAGCACGTTTTTTCGCGATCTGTGGTGGACAGTTGGAAACCATGGAGATTACACTTTAGACGAAAATACTCTTGAAAGCGATGTTGCAGTTGTTGATTTTGCAGCAAAAACCATAACCGTACCTTGGGGAACAAGAAGAGCCGATGGCATTATGGAATTGATGAAACAGAAACCGGGGATTGCATGGATTTATCATGTTTCTCCAGTTGCTGAGGACTCTACAAGTATGTTGGCACATACTGGCGACAAACTTGAAATTATAGTTGCCGGATCTGTTGGTATTAGACAAAATTTCGATGTTATTGTATCCGACCCTACTCCCGATGCAAATATTGTTGCTCCGGTTATAGGAAAAGACCACGGCGGATGGTGGCGCTTAAGCAATGAAGAAGGAATTTTGAGTTGGCCACGAGTTACACAAAACGAATCGGGTGTTGATACAATTACTGGAGCAAGAGGTGGACTTAATTATGCTACACGGGTCGACTCCTTACTTTCACATTTAGAAAAAGCACCTAATGCGACGTGGAAAATAGAATGGGTTGATGGTGCTGAAAAGAGAGCAGATTTAAAAAATGGCGATATTCTTAAAGTTACCGCAGAAAATGGTTCAGTAAAAGAATATTTTATTTCTGTAGTAGGTTATCGTGCAAATACCGATGCTTCTTTATCGTCTATTACCTGGCCAGATATTCCTGAATTTTATTACGATATTTTTGGGTGGACAGGAGATACTATTCCCGGATTTTCAGCCGGAGTTTATAATTACCGGATTCAGGTACCGCTCGATATTGAAACCATTCCTGCACTTGTAGCAAAAAAGAGAAATGCCAATGCAAAAGTTGAAGTAAAACGCGCCTCCAATCTTTTTGGGACTGCTGATGACAGAACCATGTCGTTTACTGTTACAGCCGAAGACGACACTACACAAAGCACATATAGTGTAGAGTTAGTTAAAGAGAAAGACCCAAAAGATATGCAACCATATTCTGCCGAACCGTTTATTTCTCAATGGGTTGAATATGAAGGTTGGGGTAACTGTTATGTAGAGATATGTAACCCGGGAAATCAACCCCTCGATTTAAGTAACTATATGTTCGCAAATTTTTGGAAAACACCAAATCCGGCAGATCTTATTCGCGGTTATTCGCGGCCGGAAGATTGGAGCAATAGATATCTTAAATATATTCCTGGATATAAATGGGTTGATGAAGATACATGGCAAGTAGAACCAGGAACTGTTACTCAGGATCTTAATGTTAATCCAATGGTTATGGGTGGAGATGTATTCGTTATGGGAGGATTCGAGTCTGTTGGAGAAATACAGCCTCAGAGCAGTGCTGATTTTTGGAAATCAATTATTCTCTCTGAATTGGATGTTAAATTTGGAGGAGCAGAAAATTCATATCTAAAAGTTGAAAATACGTGGAATGAGCCAATGGGGATGTATCTTACAAATATGTGGGATCATGGAAACTTTTATATATTTAAAATACTAAACGATTCGATTAAACAAGGATTAAAACCTGCAAACGACCCCAACGACTTCGAACTTATAGAAAGCTTTGGTAGTGCTGATGGATCGGACATGTATATTGCAGGAGAAAAACTTGGTGCCAATACAAATCTTATAAGAAAATCAAGTATTCATAAAGGGAACAAAGAACACGAAGGTTCTTTTGGAACAGATGCTGACGATAGTGAATGGATTGTCACAAACCGTAACGACTATTCAGAGTATGGTTACCCGGGCCAAATGGTTATGATGTGCGCCGACCTTGGCAAACACTTTATGAATCCTGTAACTACCTATATGTCAACTATTACATCGGCTGTTTATAAAGTTAGCACAGGGTATTCAATGCACGAAAGCATTAAAGGCCCAAAAACAGGAACTACAGTTGCCGATCTACTCAGCTTAATTTTTAAGGCTAACGAAAAACAAACACTTACCGTTAAAGCAACAGCCAATGGCAACGAATTAACCGGCGATGATGTTTTAAATATGAACGATACATTGGTTGTACTTTCTGCCGACAGTGTAAATACAACAAAGTATATCATTGAAGTTACCGACGAGGGGTTAAGTTCTGATGCTCTTTTAGTTTCAAGTAAATATACAATTGACGTACAGTCGCAACCAAAAAGCGCAAACGAATCAGCAGAAGCCGGAGCCGGAACAATTTCAGGTTTCGAATATGGAACTTCGTTACAAACTGTTATTAAGAACATTACTGTCCCTGCCGGAGCTACACTCCAAATGATTGATGGGAATGGTGCTTATGTTCCTTTTAAAATGATGAATTTCGATACCACATACGTAAATGTTACCGTTAACGATAATATCTTTTTTGAAGTAACAGCCGAAAATTCAACAACTAAAATTGTTTATCAATTAGTTCCTGATGTTTCTGAAAAAGATGCATTTATTACTTCTTATGTATATTCTGTTGACCAGAAAAATATATTGATTAATTATGTACCACGCAGTACAAATACAAAATCATTCTTATCGAATTTAGTTGCCTCAGCAGGCGCTTCGATAAAATTAATCGATAAATTTGGATTGGAAAGAGTTGATGGAAGTATTGCTGTTGATGACAAAGTGGTTGTTACATCACAAAATGGAGAAGTAAGTAGAATTTATTTCATCTCGATGCTGGCAGAAAAGTATATTCCTGAAACTACTTATTTAGCATACATCCTGTCGTCAAAATATGATGTCAATCAGGTTGACTACATAGTGAATGGAGTTGATGGAGCAACTACAATTGCTGATTTCTACTCAAAAATTACTCCCTCGATGGGGGCAACTGCAATTGTAGTTGACAAAGACGGTAATGAAAAAACATCGGGCGATATTAATGGTGGCGACATGGTTAAAGTTACCTCCGTTGATGGTAAAATTGTAGTAATGTACTCCTTTGGTCCGTTAACTACTACCGGAATTGTTGAGACAAACAATATAGCACTATATCCGAACCCAACTGATGGAAAATTGAATATTAGTGGTGTTGAGCATGGAAACCGCATTCAAATCTTTAATTCGAATGGTTCAACAATACGCGATATTATTGCTGGAAATTCTATTGAAGTTGTTTCACTTCAGAAAGAACCTGCTGGTATGTACCTGATTGTTATTAGTGATAATAGCAAATTGTTAGGTCGTTTCAAAGCAATTAAGAGATAGTTTTTATGTAATTAGTCTTATAGTTTTAATGTTAATAGAGCCTGCTATTTGTTAGTAGGCTCTATTTCATTTAGCTCTTACTTATTATTTAAAATATACCATTTGCCGGCAATGTACCCGATATTGGAGTTAACGAATTTAGAGAAATACCATGAGAAGCTAAACCGCTCTCGAGTAAAAAAACAAATATTTACAAAATAATATAACAGCATCATGTTAAAAGGATATATTTTTGTACTAATCGCTATTTTATTTCCAAACTTCGCTTTTTCTCAAAATATTATTGTTTCTCAAAGCGAGGGAACAGTAGAAGGTGACGGTAGTTCAGGCAGTCCGTTTTTAACAATTACACAGGCAGTTTCGTCAGCAACCGGTGGCGATGTAATTTATTTAAAAGATGGTATTTTCAGAGAAACTGTACAAATAGAAAAGTCTAATATTACAATAACTACCGATAACAAAAATGTTTTTATAACCGGAACAGATTTGTTCGAAGGATTTGAGGATACCGGAAACAGCATATATAAAGTTTATGCTCCCAACGAAGTAACTCAGCTTTTTGTTGATGGCATTCCGCAAGTAAAAGCCAAATACCCGAACCAGCCGGTGGATACTAACCTCTTTAATTTTACCACAATAGAAGTTCAATTCTCCGGCAGCTCTGTCACATCAAACGAAATAACACAACCCGATGGTTTTTTTAACGGTGCAACAATTTGGATGTTAACAGGACACAGATGGGTAGCAGGAACAGCAAAAATATCAAGCCAGACAGGAAATGTACTAAAGCTAAATAACCTTTCATTTAATTATGGAGGTCCCGGAATAGCATTTATTAGTAACTGTAAAAATTGTCTCGATAACGATGGCGAATGGTACTGGGGGAATGATACATTGTATTATAAAAACAGTACTATCGATATTAATAATAGCGTAATAGAAGGCAAAACCAGAGAAACACTCTTTAATATAAAAAAAGCTGAAAATATTAAAATAAACGGTGTTAATGGTTACGCCGGAAATATACTGTTTTACAAAACCAAAGGCTGTAAACTAAGTAATGGCACTTTTAAATATTTAACCGACTACGATTACATTAAAAAAGGGTCGAGTTATGCCAGAGCGAGTTATGGAAGTATTGCTTCTTATGGGTTAGGCGTAGCACTGTTCGGCGTTGGCGATACGGTTTCGAATTGTGAAATTTCGTGGAGTGCTGGGGATTGTGTTACTCAATATGGAATGAGAAATATAGTTTTACGTTCTACAATACACGATGCTAATTATCGTGCCACAGATTGTTCGGCAGTTACTATTTGTGGCTATCAAAATAAAATTCTTAGATGCGAAATTTACAATGCCGGTAGAGATTTAATATCGGCGGGAGGTGCTGGAAGGTTTAAAATAAAATACAATAAATTATATAGATGCGGCCTTCTGGCATGGGATCTCGGTATTATTTATACTTATGGCGCAGATGGAGATAACGCAGAAATTGCATTTAACCACATTAGCAAAGCATATTCTGGCAATCCCGACCCAACTTGGGGCGCCGTTGGGGTTTATCTCGACAATGGCTCAAGCAATTATCTCGTTCATCACAATGTAATCCACGATATAAAAGGAATGGGAATACAATATAATTACCCGGCATACAATTTACGTGCTTATAATAATACAATATTTAGAACAGTCAGAGATATGGGTTTTGTTGGTAGCGACAAACCCGGATTTATAGTTGGAAAATGTAAAATGTATAACAACTATAGCGATAAACGTTTGCTGAGTAACAGTTGGGTGGATAACAAAAAGAATGTCGTAAGGAGTACTGACTATTTACAAGATCGTGATAATGGCAATTATATGCTGAAACCAAATTCGGCATTAATTGATTTAGGTATGGATATTGACGAGCTAAGAAATATCCCATTTTCGGGGAAAGCACCTGATATTGGTGCTTATGAATATGGTAGAATTCCGTGGACAGTTGGCCCCGACTCGGAAATTGAAGTTGCCAACGATTATTATTGTTTAAAAGATACGGCAGGAAATGTTTTGCGCGGAACTCCGATGGTGCTGGGCAAAACTTTAGCTGAATCGGTAACTTTCGCAACTGATGTAAAAAATTGGAAAACAATAAAAAACAATGGATTCAATACGATTAGAGTCTGCTGGGTAGATCCTTGGTATAAAGATCGTGGAGAAGAGAACTGGACCGTTTCTGAAGTTCTCCCGTATTTCGATAAATGTGTACAAAATGCCACCGAAACTGGAATGAATGTAATTATAAATTACCATAATGTTAATGCTCAACAGAACTACGATACAGATTTTAATTTTGAACTGGAAAAAGAATTTTGGGACTCTATCGCACCCCGATACAAAGACAACGAACTTGTTTTATACGAAATTGTGAGTGAGCCAACTTCCAAAATGAGCGATTATTTAAATTCTACATTTAAACAAAATCTTTTATATATTTATAAAACTATTCGTGTGGCGGCACCCAACAGAGAGATTCTGATGTTTAGCTTTGGTTCTATTAAAAAAGATATAATTAACATCGTTAAATATTACAGAGATTCACTAGACTGGAATAAAACTTCGGTGGCATATCACATGTATAATACTAACAGCAGTTATGCAATAAGAGCTCTAATGGGAGATTATCGTGTAATTTGTACCGAATGGAATTATAATCATATAGGCAAACTCCCCGGAAATGGTAAAATTCAGGAAGTTGATGGTTATAAACAGAATTCTCAAGCTCTCGAGAAGTTAGGTTCGAGCTGGGTTGATTGGCGCGATTGGGATGATACAACACTCAACGAAATAGACACACTGATTTTTGACGCAAAAACCAAAGGCTACTGGTGGGGGAAACCGGCTGCAGGCGTGCGAGTTACAGGAATTAAACTCCTACAAGACAGTGTCACAATAAATTGGAATTCGACTAAACAATTAACCGCAATTGTATCACCGGCTCTTGCCGAAAACCAGAATATAATCTGGACTTCGTCAGATACTATCAGTGCCACAGTAAATCAGAATGGAGAGGTAACTTCAAAAATATCGAATAATAATATGGCAACAATTACAGCCACTTCTGCTGATGGAGGTTTTTCGGCAACATGCAATGTTAAAAATATAAAACCGGCAGGAAAACGTCCTTATCCACAAGACTCAGTACATGTAATTCCGGGGGTAATTAACGCAACACATTTCGACATGGGTGGCGAAGGAATTGGTTATCACGATTACGACGATTCAAACAATGGCAACGGAATTAGGCAAGATGAAGCCGTTGACACAGAGTTCCGGATAAAAGAAGGCTCGATTGGAGGTATACAAACCGGAGAGTGGCTGGAATACACAGTCAATGTTCAGGAAGAGGGAAACTATACTTTTAAAATTCTATTTGCAACTCCTTCGCGCTCTGGCAAATTTCATATAACAATGAATGGAATAGATATAACTGGAATTACAGATGTGAGAATTACCGGCGACTTTAATAAATTCAAGGCAACCACAATAGAAAATATAGCACTTGAAAAAGGTGAACAAATTATGCGCATATCTTTCGATTATGCATTTTATAACATGGGCACCATCTCCATTAGCAAATTAACTGGATCTTATGTTGGAACAAACAATCAGCAGAAAAATATTAAAGTTTTTCCAAATCCGGCACAAAACAAACTTTCGGTTACAGGATATCAAGCAATCAATAAGTATTGCATTCAAACAATTAGTGGGCAGATTGTTAAAAAAGGCGATTTCTCAAATAGTTCAACCATCGATATTACTTCTTTGCCAAGAGGTAACTATCTGGTTTTTTTAAGAGGAGATAGTTTCAATATCGCTAAAAAAGTTATTAAACTTTGAGTAACAAAAAAAATTATTGCATATGCGAAATAGTTTAGCTTCAAATTTTTTGTGAAGCATGCCAATTATTAGTTTTTTCGTTTACATTTGCGATTGATGTTTAATCGGCTAACTAAAAATGAACTTAAATCGGGAAACCCGGAAGCTTTCAAAGAGGTGTTTCGCGTGTTGTACCCACGTTTAAAAGGGTATTGCAGTCTCTTTATCCATAACGAAGACCAGATTGAGGATATAATTCAGGAAAGTTTTATTACACTTTGGGAGAAGCACGACACTATAAAACCCGACAAATCAGTTGAAAGTCTTGTTTTTGTAATCGTACGAAATCGCTGTTTAAATTACCTAAAAAAAGAGAAATTAAACAATAATCGAGTAAATCTTGACAATATAAATATTGAGGAACTTCAATATTTATATCAATTAGATTTTACCAATAAGGAAGAAAAGAGTGTTGAAGAGTTGCTGATAGAGTCTTTCCAAAAGGCTGTAAACGAACTTCCCGATAAAATGAAACTGGTATTTACAAAATGTAAGATAGAAGGCAAAAAACAGAAAGAAGTTGCCGAAGAGCTGGGTATTAGTTTGAAAATGGTAGAGAAGCATATTTCAAAATCGAAACAACAAATTCGTAAAGCTTTAACTTTACAATACCCTACATTACTTATTTTAATCGCTTTTTTAATCGATCGATAAATTCAATTTAGCAAATTTATAAAAGTTAGAGGCGAAGCAACGTTGGGCATACAAATCCGACCAATATCAGTTTACACCAGTCAAGCTTATTTGTAAAATCTTAATCAGTATATTTTTTTTAAATTTCATGTAACAACAAGGTAGGG
>WGCT01000376.1 GCA_015493625.1 Draconibacterium sp.
GCATTAATAATATGTCGCAACGTAACCTTAAGATTAAACAGATAGAGTGGAAAAACTACAAAACAAAAATGAAGGGCTACCAAAGTATACTTAGCAACCGTTTAAGCAAGGTTACCGAGACAAATAAAGAACTTTCAAACGAATACAAAAAATGGGAATTAACAAAAGAGAAATTCTCTGAAAAAAAGGAGTCGGAAAAGATATCGTTAAGTATCGACACGGTGATGAGTACCCTCGAAGGTTTAATAAAAATATCGTTGGTTCGGTTAGACAGTATTTTTGTAATTCAAAAAGAGCTTACAAATTTAATTGTTACCGTTGATGATATTATTGAAGAATTAAGCCAGCGCGAGCTACAATTGCAAAAGGAATATTTTGTCATGGACAGTCCTCCTTTATGGCAACTTAACAAAATTGATTCGATTGCTATCGACTCTTTAACGGCTTCGAATAAATTACACATAACAATAAAAAACAGATTTGGCGACAACTTACAGTCACTTTCTAAATTTATTGTTCAAAATATAAAAACGATAATTTTTCAACTTGTCTTTTTACTGTTAATGTTGCTTCTGATTTTTGTTGTAAAAAAACAATGGAATAAAGAGCCGCACGAACTAATAAACCAAGTAGAGAAAGAGGCCTATATTATTTTGCAATATCCAATTTCGGCAACCATTGCTGTTGGTGTTCTTGCAACGGCATTTTTCTACAGCTCGCTTATCCCTATTTTTGCCGAATTAATAATTTTACTCATTTTAAGTGCCACCACTTATGTTTTGCCAAAATTTACAACCAAACGCTTTGTATATTTTCTGCTTCCACTCTTGTTCGTTTATATTATTCAGTCATTCGATGTTTACCTGAACCCTCTCTCGCTCTCTTTTAGGCTGATACAGATTTTTAATGCTTCGGTTTTAATTGTCGCATTAATTTTCGGTCGTATTGAAATGCTCAAAAACCCAAATAAGTTCAAAAATATTATTGGCTTGTTTAAGTTTATCAACCCCATTTACGTGTTGTTTCTTATAATTGCTATAATTGCCAATGTTGTAGGAATGGTTCACCTGTCGCATTTCATTATTTCGGCAGTTCTCTCGTCAACTGCTTTAGGTTTTATTGTTTACTTGTCTGTAAAAGTTACGTCAGGGTTCTTTGTTCTTTTGTTTAAGTTGAGAGACTCTTCACACTCGAACGCACTTTCAACAATGGCAAAAGTTACACAAAAACGCATAAAACCCATTCTGCTGCTTATCGGATTATTTCTGTGGATTCTTTTTTCGCTAAAAAGTTTCGAGATTTTCGAACATCTTCGTATGTATTTAGAAGAGATTTTAATGATAAAGTGGGCTGTAGGACAACTAACCATCTCTTTAGGAGGCATTTTGAGTTTTGCCACAATTTTTATTGTAGCCATGTTAATCGCAAAATTAATAGCAGCAATTTTACAAGACGAATGGATGATACAGGTTTTGCCTCGCGGAATTGCACCGGCCATCTCGTTAATTTTACGAATATTTATTATCTCTCTTGGCTTGTATGCAGCACTGTTAGCCGCCGGACTCGATATCGGGAAATTGGGCTTTATTGTGGGGGCATTGGGAGTTGGTATCGGTTTCGGGTTGCAAAATGTTGTTCTCAATTTTATTGCCGGCCTTATTCTTGCTTTCGAACGTCCCATTAACCTTGGCGATACCATTGAAATTGACCAGGAAAAGGGTGTGGTTACAAATATTGGTGTTCGTTCGAGCAATGTAAGAACATATTCGGGCTCGGAAGCCATTATTCCCAATGGCGATTTAATTTCGAAAAAAGTGATTAACTGGACCCTCACAAACCGCGACCGCAGAAGTAAAATACTAATGAAAACTTCGGCAAATGCCGACCCCGAAGAAGTGATTAAACTCTTTAATACAATTGCAGCCGATAATCCGGGTGTCTTTAATGAGCCAAAACCATATACTCTTTTTCGTGGGTACAACGAAGAAGGAAATCTCGACTTCGAATTGTATTATTGGACAACATTTAATCAGACACTTGAAATTGACCACGAAATTGCGTTGAAAGTTTTTAAAGCTCTTAAAGAAAATAACATTCAGGCTCCTATTCCTGTGCGAAAAATTATCTCTTCAAAAGAATAAGTGTATTTTTACTGAACAGAAAAATAG
>WGCT01000377.1 GCA_015493625.1 Draconibacterium sp.
GCAGCGTCAGATGTGTATAAGAGACAGTATTTACTCTGTTTCTGTTTCCATAACCCTGTGCAAACACGGTTGTTGTTGCTAATGCAAGGGCAAAGAACGCCCAGGCAAATTTTTGTAACTTGCTAATTCTCATTGCTTTAAAATTTAAAAGTGAATATTTATTTTTTATCTGTTTCTGTGTCGCCCCCCATATTTTGGAAGCGAAACATCTTCATTTTTCTTTAACATCGAAATAAAAATTTCGTTTAGTTTATTGCGTTGTTCCTCGTTACAAACTTTTTTCATCTCAAGATAATAGTCGATGGTTTTATCTTTTAGCTCGCTGTGCAATTCGCCTATTTGCGATGAAATAGATTTTAGTACTTTCTTATTCGAGTTCTCTCGCCCTAACTCCTGCACCATTTCGCGACGCAACACCTCGAGCTGATGTGATATTTGCCAGGCTGTTTTATTATAATTCCGGTTTAACTCTCTAAATTGGGTTAGTTGTCCGGAATCGAGATTTAACTGTTCTCTGAAAAACCGGGTGCGTCGTTCCGAGGGGACTTTAATTGCCGCCTCTTCAATCTGGTTCATAAACTTTTTATCTTGTTGTTTATGGTAGAGAAACGAAATTCCCATCGACAAATTGGTTGCTGTTAAAATAGCTATTATCCAAACGAGTGAACGATATGTAGGTTTTTTCATCATAACTTACTCCATTAAAAATGTTTCAATCGACTCGGTCTCCATTTCGTTTAAATACGGAACTGTTTCCTGATCGAATTGCGTTGAACTAAAAACATTTACCGGCGCAGGTTGCCCTATTTTTATTCCCGAATATACACCAATTATTAACAAAATTGAAAAGAGTACGGGCTGCAACACTTTCCTCAAAAATACATTTTCAAATGCAGCAATATGTTGTGTTTCGTTATTTTCGAGTTTTGCTTTTACGCGTGTATAAAAAAACGGGTTTACCTCTGTTGATTTCTCATTCTCAGTTACCTGCAATGTTTTTTTTATATCGGCGGCAAAAGCAGCACAATCGGGACACTCGTTTAAATGAGCTTCCAACTGCTCCCTCTTTTCTAAAGGTAAATCTCCTTCGAGAAAGAAAATAAGCTCTTTATGTAACGTTTTGCAATTCATTTTATTAACTGTTATTTGTATGACACATTCTATTTTAAAAACTTGCGTTTACAAGCACTTTTTTTTATAACACCGATAAAGTTTTTTCTGAAGATTCTTTTTTGCCCTGTGCAGGAGCGACTCAACCGACGATACCGACAAATCCATAACTTCGGCTATTTCGCTATACGAAAGATCTTCGTATTTACTAAGTGTAAACGCTACCTTCTGGTTTTTTGGCAGAGCGGAAATGGCCTCGTGCAGAAGAACTGCCCGCTGTTGATTCTCGAGTTGAAACCCGGGTTGGTCGCTTTTTGTTGCCGCCAGGTTTTGCAATGCTTTGGTTTTTGTTTCAACCGAATCTTCGAAAGATTGAAACCATTTTCTTTTTTTATTGTCGCGAATAAAATTGAGCGAACGGTTTACGGCAATCCGGTACAACCAGGTCGACAGTTTTGCATCGGCTCTGAATTTACGAACCGAACGATAGACTTCAATAAAAACATCCTGAGCAATATCTTCGGCATCGTGCTTGTTGTGCACCATTCCAAAACAGGTATTCACCACCAGTTTCTGATAGTTTTCAACCAGCTGTTTAAATGCAGGTTCGCTTCCCGATTTGAGTTGTTCTATAATTTCTGCCTCGCTCATTTTTTCGAATGTACTCGATTTTTTTATTCAGGAGCTATTTTATTTTGAAAAAAGTTCGAAAATATCGCGTGGTGGAATATCGTTATTTTCGCCAATATCGCGAAGTGTTTCTCCTTTTTGGGCTTTTATTCCATTCTCTTTTAAAATCTTCATCACCTCGTCGGGAGTTTTTCCGGTCTCTTCGGCAAAATCTTCAATACTTTTTCTTCCAATTCCACTTCCCACACGCTCGTTTCCGGCTTTACTA
>WGCT01000378.1 GCA_015493625.1 Draconibacterium sp.
TCACAAAACCACCCAGTGGCAACCAGCCAATTCCGTACTCGGTTTCGCCTTTTTTAATTTTAAAAAGCGAAAACCAGGGATTAAAAAACAGGTAAAATTTTTCGACCCGGGTTTTAAAAAGGCGGGCAAACATAAAATGCCCAAATTCGTGCAGTACAACTAATAATGAAAGGCTTAATAGCAGTTGTGCTGTTTTTATTAGTATCGTTTCCATTAATTTTTCTAATCTTCTATTAACAATTTTGTTACTCTCCGTGCTTCTGCATTTGTTTCAATCAAGTCGTCTAAACTTGGTTTTTCAATAAATGCGACGTTATTCAACGCTTTTTCTATTGTCTCCGACATTTGTAAAAAACCTATCTTTTTCTTCAGAAAAGCATCTACAACTACCTCGTTTGCAGCATTTAATATGCACGGTTTATTGCCGCCAAAATCGAGTGTTTCGTAAGCGAGTGCAAGGTTACGAAAAATTTTTGTATTTGGTGGCTCGAAATGTAACGTTGGATAATCTAAAAAATTGAACCGCTGATAGTTATTTTTTATACGATATGGAAACCCGATTGCATATTGAATGGGCAGTTTCATATCGGGTAGCCCGAGTTGTGCTTTCATCGACCCGTCTTCGAACTGAACAAGTGAGTGGACAATTGATTCGGGGTGAACAATAACATCGATTTTCGATGGTGCAAGCCCAAAAAGCCAGTGTGCTTCAATTACCTCAAACCCTTTGTTCATAAGCGTTGCCGAGTCGATGGTTATTTTGTTTCCCATTTCCCAGTTGGGATGTGCCAACGCATCGTTAACCGTTACATTCCGAAGTTCATTTTCAGTTTTTCCCCGAAAGGGGCCTCCCGAGCAGGTGATATAAATTTTTTCAACGGGGTTTATAAACTCGCCTGCCAAACATTGAAAGATTGCCGAATGCTCCGAGTCAACCGGAAGAATCTCTACTTTTTTCTCGTGTGCTATTTTTGTTATTATTTCGCCGGCAACTACCAACGTTTCTTTATTGGCAAGTGCAATGTTTTTGCCTGCTTTTACTGCGTGATACGTGGGTATGAGGCCCGAGTAGCCTACCATAGCCGTTAGTACCAAATCAACACTCTCCATTTGCACTACCTGATTAATGGCGTCGGCGCCGGCATAAACTTTAACGGGCTCGTTTGACAGTGCATCGGCAACTTGTTTGTATTTTTGTTTGTTTGCAATTACAACGGCGTTTGGCTGAACCTTTTTTGCCTGCTCAATTAATAAATTTACATTGTTGTTTGCGGTTAAAACCTCAACTTCAAATTTGTCGGGGTTGTGCAAAATAACTTCAAGCGACTGTGTGCCAATGGAACCTGTTGATCCTAAAATAGCTATTCTTTTCTTCATAAAGCTAAAAATCGATATACTGTTGAGGATTTAATGCCGTGCCGTTATACCAGAGTTCGAAATGCAGGTGTGGCCCGGTAGATAATTTGCCGGTGTTGCCAATTATTGCAATGGCTTCGCCGGCTTTAACTTTGTCGCCGGTATTTTTCAGCAGCTCGGCATTGTGTTTATAAACCGAAATTAAATTGTTACGGTGTTGAATATAAATGACATAACCGGTTTCCATTGTCCACCCTGAAAAAATTACCGTACCTTGCAAAACAGCCGAAATTACAGAATTTGGTTTGCTTACCAAATCGACACCAAAATGGTTCGAGCTTGAATTAAACTTGTTGGAAACAACCCCTTTAACAGGCACAAAAAAATGAATCTGATTCAATCCTACCGTTTTATTCTCCTCGGGTTTTATGGAAAGGCTCAACTGCTCGGCCAACAACTTATCTTGAAATACTGAGTCGTGATTGTATTCTTTCAGAGTAACATCGTTCGACTTTATTGCGGTATTTAAATTCGAATTATCTTCAGGAATTTCCCCCTCAACAATGGCTTTAATTCCCTTAAAAAAAGCATCTCTTTTGGCAAGTTCATTTTCGAGCGAATCAACTTTCAGGGCATTCTCAATAAGCATTTGCCGGTATTTGGCTTTTGGATAACCCGGAATGTATTCGCGTAATCCGGTGGTTGCAATTAACAAAATAACCAGTATTACAATAATTGCCGACAATAAACTTGTTACGGTAAATACTTTTAACCGCGACAATTTCATACTCCAAACCGATTGGAAAGTTGTGTCGTTATAAATAATTAACCGGTACTTATCTTTTAGCTTGCCAAAAAGCTTTTTTCTCTTTTTTTCTTCCACTCCTCACTTTTAAGGCTGCAAATTTAGTAAGAATTGATAAACAACACATTATTTATTTATTTTTAACGTACTTTTTCAGAGTGGTGTAAAAACTTACGAGAAAAATTATTAATAAAATTCATTATGAAAGTCATAAATAATAATCGATTGAAAAGTTATATTTGTGCTTCATTAAAGAAAATAACTATGAAAAAATTTAATTTATTACTGCTGCTTTTTGTATTTATTTACGGCTCGGCAGTTGCCGACGAGGGAATGTGGCTCCCCTCTTTAATTCAGAAATTGAATATTGCCACGATGCAAAAAATGGGTTGCGAATTAAGTGCCGATGACATTTACAGTATAAACCATTCGAGCATAAAAGACGCAGTGGTAGCACTCGACCACGGTTCGTGTACTGCCGAACTTATTTCTAAAGACGGGTTATTATTAACCAATCATCACTGTGGTTTTGGCGAAATTCAAAGCCACTCGAGTGTTGAACACGACTATTTGCGCGATGGATTTTGGGCAATGTCGAAAGATGAGGAGTTGCCAAATCCACGGAAAACAGTGTCGTTCTTGGTTAGCATAGAGGATGTTACAGCAAAAGTTTTAGCCGAAGTAACCGATAAAATGAGCGAGGAGGAGCGGGCAAAAGCCGTTCGGAAAGTCTCGTCGGAATTAGAGAAAGAGGCAAAAGGCGACACCCATTACGAAACCTATGTTCGTAGTTTTTTCAACTCAAATAAATATTTTCTTTTTGTTGTTGAAACGTTTAAAGATATTCGTTTGGTTGGAGCTCCGCCACAAGCATTAGGAAAATTTGGCGGCGATACCGATAACTGGATGTGGCCCCGGCATACCAACGATTTCTCTATGTTCCGTGTTTATTGCGGTCCCGACGGAAAGCCGGCATCATACTCGAAAGATAATGTTCCTTATCACCCAAAACATTTCTTACCCATTTCGTTAAAAGGTGTCGAAGAGGGCGATTTTGCGATGATAATGGGATATCCGGGAAGCACAGACCGTTACGAAACTTCGTTCGGAGTAAAAAACACAATGGAAGTTACCAATACAATACGTATTGAAGTTCGCGAACAGCTGTTGAAAATTTGGGGCGATTATATGAAAACAAGCCAGAAAGCCCGTATTCAGTATGCATCGAAATATGCACGCAGCTCGAATTATTACAAATACAGCATTGGCCAGAATAAAGGATTGAAAAGATTAAAAGTTGTTGAAAAGAAACAGACTATTGAAAAGAACTTTACCGACTGGGTAAATGCCGACAATGCAAGAAAAGAGAAATATGGGAATGCACTAAAATATATCGAAGACTCGTATAAAGATACGAAAGACGATAGAGCATTGGCATACCTTTCGGAAGCATTATTACGGGGGCCTGAAGTTTTTATGTTTGCATATCGTGCCACCGGTTTGGCGGAGTTGCTAAAAGAGAAAAACCCGGATAAAGAGAAAATTGCAAAAACTGCTGAACGAATTAAGAAAAGTATCGATGGTTTTTATAAAGATTATAATGCCGCCACCGACCAAAAAGTGGTTGGGAAATTGTTGAAAATTTATGCCGATGAAAATGCGGCCACTTTTTATCCCGAATTCTTTAAAACAGTAAATAAAAAATACAAAGGGAATTTCGATAAATATGCCGAAAAACTGTTTCAAAAATCGATGTTTGTCGATAAAGATAAATTCACTGCATTCTTAGATAAACCATCGTTAAAGGCGCTGAAAAAAGATATGGCATTTGTTGCCGCAGGCGATATTGTAACAAAATACCGCGAAATTAGAACCATGCTTGGCGAAGGCGAAAAAGACCTTGCCAAAGGTCGCCGCCTGTTTCTTGCAGGTTTAATGGAGATGGATAAAAACAAAACTTTTTATCCTGATGCCAATTCAACCATGCGTTTAACCTACGGAAAAGTTTTAGACTACATACCACGCGACGGGGTTAAGTATAACTATTTTACAACGGTTAACGGCTACCTCGAAAAAGAGATTCCCGGTGATGCCGAATTCAATGTTCCGGCAAGAATGAAAGAACTTCTTGTGGCAAAAGACTACGGACAGTATGCCGATAAAGACGGCTCGCTGCACGCCTGTTTTATTACCAATAACGATATTACAGGAGGTAATTCGGGTAGCCCGGTAATGAATGGCAAAGGAGAATTAATAGGGATAGCTTTCGATGGAAACTGGGAAGCAATGAGTGGCGATATTGCATTCGAACCCGAATTGCAGCGTTGTATTAATGTCGATATTCGTTTTGTGCTTTGGATGATAGATACTTATGCTGGTGCTACAAACCTTATCGACGAGATGGATATCAGAAAATAATGGTTTATTCTGAAAAAATTTAAAGTAACCTCGTCAAAGTGTTGGCGGGGTTACTTATTATAACAGACCGGATAAAAGAAAATATTTAATTTTTGTTTTATACTTGCAACTTATTGCTAACAAATGACACGACCAAAAATTACAATTTATACCGATGGAGCCGCCCGTGGAAATCCGGGGCCGGGAGGATACGGAATTGTTATGCTTTCGGGTGAGCACCGGAAAGAAATTTCGCAAGGATACCGGCACACAACAAATAACCGAATGGAATTGCTGGCCGTAATTGTTGCTCTCGAAACATTAAACATTGAAGGTTCGGAGGTTACCATTTATACCGACTCGAAATATGTAGCCGATTCGGTAACAAAAGGGTGGGTCTTTAACTGGGTAAAAAAACGTTTTAAAGGCAAAAAAAATGCCGACTTGTGGATGCGTTTTCTCGAAATATACAAAAAACATGTTGTGAAATTTGTTTGGGTTAAAGGGCATGCAAACAATCCGTTAAACGAACGCTGCGACGAACTTGCCGTTGAGGCTTCTTACAACCCAAACTTACCCGAAGATAAAGGATATAAGCCTGAATAGCCGTAATTGCAAACAGCAAAAAGATGGTATTAGTTAATCTCCCAATACAGCGTACTGCCTTTTAGTTGCAGATAATCGAAATCGTACCTGTCGTATATAAAGTTGATTGGGAAGAGTTGCAGGTAATTAACAATTTGCCCGTTTAACATTGCCGGTTTCCATTTTCCTTTTAATGTTTCAAATGCATTTATTGCTACTGCATCAACGCTTTCGGCAAAGCCTTTTACAACTCTTACCCCCGATATTGTTCCATTGGTACGAACAACAAAGCCAACCACTATTTTCCCGTTTACATTGTCGCCACTAATGCCGGCCTTTTTAAATGCCTGAACAATATGTTGGTTTAAAACTTTTGTCCCGGGTTTAAAAAGTGGCACACTGTCAACCGAATAGAAAATATTATCGGCATCTTTTTCTCCTGTTGGCAACCAGTTTTTATTCGAAATAAGCTCGTTATTTTTATATTGCGAAACCGATTTTATTCGGCCATTTTTATAAAAATCGGTTATTTGGCCATCAAAAATTAGTGGAATTTTTGATGTAGAGAAACCGGTTCTTTTAATTCGCTCTTTTAGCCAGTCGGTAAATTTCCACTTTCCGTTATCCAATTTTTCATAATGTCGAATAATTCGCCCCGAGAATTCGTCGCCTCTTATTTTTATTTTGAATATAGTATCCGACAAAACTGTAATTTTCTCGGAGAAAAGGAAATGCCACCCGTCGTTGTCCGATTTTGACGTAATAACGGTAATCTTTTTGAAGAATCCGCGCTTTACCTTTTTTTGAATTACCGCTGTTTCATAATTACAGGTTTTACCATTTACACCAAAATAAAATGTGGTGTCGATTTGGCTAAACAGAAGGGTTGGGAAAAGGATAAGAAATGTAGATAAAAAAGTTTTCATTGGTAACTGTTTTATGAATCAGATATTTAATTTTAGTTGCTCGTTAAGCAATCTGAATGTCATTCGGTGGTATTTTGTTACACCGTATTTTTTTATTCCTTCGCGGTGTTTTTTTGTTGGGTAGCCCTTGTTTCTATCCCAATCGTAATATGGAAATTCGTTGTGAATTTGTTGCATAAAGTCGTCGCGATAGGTTTTTGCTAAAATCGATGCAGCTGCAATCGAGAGGAAACGTCCGTCGCCTTTTATCATGCAAGTATACGGAATATTGGTTTGCGGTCGAAAGCGATTTCCGTCGATGAGCAGATGTTCGGGCTTTATTTTTAGCTTTTTTACTGCGCGGTTCATAGCCGTAAACGATGCGTTTAAAATATTTATTTTATCAATTTCTTCGTTGGTAACCGCTTCGACAGCCCATGCAAGTGCCTCTTTTTCAATAATCGGGCGAAGTTTATAGCGCTGTTTTTCGGTCAGTTTTTTCGAGTCGTTTAATAGGTCGTTTTTAAAATCGGGAGGCAAAATAACTGCCGCCGCAAAAACCGGCCCCGCCAAACATCCGCGTCCTGCCTCGTCGCAACCGGCTTCAATGGTGTCTTTTTTATGAAAAGGAAGTAATTGCGTTTTTTTCATAAACTGTTATTTTTATTTTTCATCACGCGTTTTGTTCGTTTGTGCCGATTCTCTTTTCAAAACTTGAAAAACATCCTATTTTTTTTAACAAAGTATTGAATAAAGAAAAGAACCTATTTATTGCAAAGCTCTTTCAATACTCATCCACAGCAGCCGGGCAGTTTCGTCCCAGCTAAATTTATCTTTCTGAATGTACCCTTTTGCTATTAAGTCGTTTTGTAAATCTGCATTGCCAGCCAATTTTAGCATTGCATTGGTTATCTGGTCTATTTTTAGTGGGTCGGCATATAAAACGGCATTTCCTCCAACTTCAGGAATTGAAGTGGTATTTGAACAGATAACCGGAATTCCTGCGCTCATTGCTTCAACAATGGGTATTCCGAAACCTTCGAAAAAAGGTACAAAAGTGAGTGCTGTTGCCGCCCCAAAAATATCGTGCAGGTCGGCAGTAGAAACGCGCCCGGTAAATACCACATCGTTTTTAAATCGCATATTGTCGTAAACATCGAAAATGTCGCCGGTTTTGTGCATTTGCCCGCCCACAATTACCAGTTTCATTGTGTTGTTAACTACTGTTTTAAAAGCATCGAAAGCTCTTAAAAGTCCGCTTACATTTTTACGTGGATGCAAAGCACCTACAAACAGAAAATATTCGGAGCCACCGGTGTATTTCTTTCTAACTTCAATTTTATTCTCATTCGAAATGGGTTCAAAAATCTGATTTATTCCGTCGTAAACTACATCAATTTTATCGTAATCTACCTTAAACGAACGCGTAATATCCTCTTTCGAATAGAACGAAACCGTTGCAATTCGTTTCGCAATTCGTGCAAATTTCGGAAAATATTGGTTGTAGTATTTTGCCTTTAACCACGGTAAATCTTTTGGCCTGTGAACAAAGTTAATATCGTGTATTACTGCAAGTTGTGGTATGTTTGTGCGGAGCGACAAATAACCGTCGGGAGAGAGAAACAGGTCGGCATTGTATTTTTTTAATACCCGTGGAATCTGGTAATCGAACCATAAATACCATAAAACCGGGTGGCGGGTGGGTGGCCCAATTACAACCGGAGTAATGTTGTCGGAAAAAATATAACTTTTGTCGTACGACCGGTCGAAGATAAAAATAAACTGATGCTCGGGATGGTTAATGGTAATCCGTTTTAAAGTTTCTAACGTAAACCAACCAATTCCTTCGAGTTTGCCTTTTAACAATAACCGGGTATTTACCGCTATAATCATAAAGTTTACTGTTCAATTTGTGGTAAATGTACAAAGTCTGAACAAATATTTGCTACTTTTATCCGTTCAAATTAAACGAGTAACTTTTCAATATTTTAATTTTGAAACGCAAATTTGTAACCAATCTTATATTATTACTTTCGCTGAATCTGTTAATCAAACCATTTTGGATTTTCGGAATCGACCGGCCTGTACAAAATCTTGTGGGCGACCAGAGTTACGGAATGTATTTTGCGCTTTTTAATTTCTCGATGATTTTAAATATTTTTCTCGATGTTGGAATAACAAATTTCAATAACCGGAATATTGCACAACACAATTTTTTACTTCGTAAGCACCTTTCGAATATTGTTGGTTTAAAATTTATACTCGCCGGTGTTTATGCCCTGTTTAGCCTTTCTATTGCTGCAATTATAGGGTACGATAAAATCCAGTTTCATCTACTCTTCTTTTTAATATTCAATCAGTTTTTAATTTCGTTTACCCTCTATTTGCGGTCGAATATTAGCGGGCTGCACCTCTTCCGCACCGACAGTTTAATTTCGGTTCTCGACCGCAGTTTAATGATTGCTATTTGCAGTGTTCTACTTTTTACTGAACTATTAAATCAACCGTTTACCATCGAAATGTTTGTTTATGTGCAAACTGTGGCGTATTTGGCAACTGCGCTTATTACGTTTTTGGTGGTACTAAAAAAATCGGGAAGAATAAAAATTCGTTTCAATCTGAAATTTTTTGTCGTGTTTTTGCGGAAATCGTATCCGTATGCACTGCTTATTTTGTTAATGTCGTTTTACAACCGAATCGATTCGGTAATGCTCGAACGTTTATTGCCCAATCCGTTGGGAAAAGAACAGGCCGGAATTTATGCCCAGTCGTTTCGGTTGTTAGATGCTGTTTCAATGTTTGGGGTGCTTTTTGCCGGGTTGTTGCTACCCATTTTTGCCAAAATGATAAAACTGAAAGAACCGGTGGGGCAAATGGTACAGCTTTCGTACACGCTAATTATTGTTCCGGCCATTATTATTGCCATTTCAAGTGTCTACTATCATAGCGAAATAATGAATCTTTTGTACACTTCTAGCACCGAAGAGTCGTCGGGAATACTTGGCGTTTTAATGATTGGTTTTACCGGAATTGCAACCACCTATATTTTCGGGTCGCTGCTAACGGCAAACGGCAGTATGAAACACCTTAATATAATGGCATTTACGGCAATGATTTTAAACATTGTTTTAAACCTTGTTTTAATTCCGCGTTTTCAGGCTTTTGGCTCGGCGTATGCAAGTTTAATTACGCAGCTTTTTGCAGGTGTTACACAAATAATTCTGGTCTATTTTATTTTTAAGTTGAAATTTAATTCCGGCTTTATAGTTCGGTTATTGCTTTTTGTTGGCGTTGTCGCCGTTTTGGGAACGCTTTCTAAAAATATCGACAATTGGTTGGAAGGGTATCTGGTAATGATTTTTGCCTCGGTTCTCTTTGCTATTTTACTTAAATTATTCAATATAAAAGATTTGTATCGCATTATCCGTTACGAGTAATTATGGCAAATCCAACCATCGAAGAGTTACAAAAGAGCAGCGAATTCGAATTGATTGCAAAACTCAATCATAACGAAATAAAAGAGTTTGTTCTGAACCGGTTTTCTGAGGGCGGGAAAATAATTACTGCGTATAAAATTTATCAGATTGTTATGGTTTTGGGAGGCCTGTTTTTCTTTGCATATACCGTTTTTCTTTTTTTTCGTGGAAATAACGAACCGTTTTATTACTCGCTGGGAGCATTGGTTTTTTGCTTTACACTGCTTATTGTATTTCACGAACTGTTGCACGGTGTTGCATTAAAAATGGTTGGGGCAAAAAATGTGAATTTTGGAGCCTACATTAAAAAGTTTGTTTTTTATGCCGAAGCCAACCGGTTTGTATTGAACCGTAAACAGTTTGCTTTTGTTGCACTGGCTCCGTTTGTGGTTGTAAAATTAATCTCAATTAGTGCCATATTTCTTTTTATCTCTTCGCCACAACTCTACTTTTTTGTTTTTCTGATGAGTGCGCACAGCCTGTTTTGTGCCGGCGATATCGGACTGCTTTCGGTCTTTTATAATTATCCGGGTCGCGAAGTTTTCTCATTCGACATAAAAAACGAAAAAACCAGTTACTATTTTCTGAAAAATATACTCAATTCAGATAGGTTCTAGGGAAAAGCTGTCTGATTTGAGTATAATAAGCGGGAACAATACACGTCGATATTGCCATTATTTGGTTTAGTGTGTTATTTTTGCAACAACATAAAAGTAAAATGAGGTATTTCTTTTTTATCGTAACAGTTCTATTGAGTTTTAACCAGGTGTCGGGGCAGCGTAAACCAACGGCTTTTCAAACAAAGTCGTCGCTTGCTTTGCGGTATTATAATGCCAAAGATTACGAAAAGGCAGCTCCTCTTTTATTCGATATTTATAAAACAACACACAGCTCAACGTATTTTCGTTTATACTTAAATAGTTTAATTCAGCTCGAAAAATTCGATGAGGCCGAGACTCAAATTCAAAAAGAGATAAAAAAACAACGCACACCCAAACCCGAGCTTTACATTAGCTGGGGTTATCTTTTAAAGGTGGAGGGTAAAATCGACGAAAGTACCCGGAAATATGACGAAGCGCTTGATAAAATAGGGAATACACGGGGGCAGTATTTGTCGGTTGCCAATACGTTTTTAAATTGGGGCGATTACGAATATGCTAAACGAACCTATTTGCAGGGGCGCGAAAAGCTGAAAGACGAAAATTTTAATTACGAACTGGCACGGGTGTATCTCTACTTGCGCGATTATGAAAATATGATGGAGGAGTATCTCAATCTGTTGCGTTACAGTCCGGGGCAGCTTCCTCGCATCCAAAGTAGTTTGTCGTCGGCAATGCGGCTCGATATTGATAACGAGATGCGCGATAATTTCCGTTCTCAGGTTTTAAAACGTATTCAGGCCGAGCCACAAATAGTGGGATATAACCGGCTGTTAATCTGGTTCTTTTTACAAGAGAAGAAGTTCTCGAGCGCACTGCGTCAGGCAATTGCATTAGACCGCCGAACTGGCGAAGAGACACCTCAGATTTTACAATTAGGAAGTATGGCACTGAACAATAAAATGTATTCAGACGCCAAAAAAGCATTTGGTTATGTGTTGGGAAAAGGGGAAAGCAGCAATTATTATTCGCAGGCATTTTTGTACAATTTACACACATCGTATTTGCAATTTATTAATAAATTCCCAAACAATAAAGAGAAAGGTGAGCAACTGGCTACTCAGTTCGAAAGGGGAGTTGCTTTGCTGGGAATTAGTCCGGCAACCATAAATATGATTATTGAAAATGCCGATTTGCTTGCATTTTATCTCGACAAATCCGATGCGGCCATTGCTATTTTAAACAAAGGATTAAAAATTCAGCGAATGAAACCGGAACAGTGGGGGCGATTAAAAACCAAACTGGCCGATATTTATGTTTATGTAAACGACCCCTGGGAAGCAACGCTTATCTATTCGCAGGTTATTGAGGGAAACAAAAAGAATTCGCTGGGCGACGATGTAAAACTGAAAAAGGCAAAACTGGGTTATTATATGGGAAATTTCAGTTGGGCAAAAGCACAGCTCGATGTGTTAAAAGCGAGTACTTCGAAACTTACGGCCAACGATGCAATGGCTCTCTCGTTGCTGATTAGCAATAACTTAAATCTCGACACAACGGCTGTTCCGTTAAAAATGTTTGCCCGTGCCGATTTGCTCTTCTTTCAAAATCACGATTCGCTGGCACTGGCAACTCTCGACTCAATTGCCGAGATTTATCCTTACAACTCGTTGGTCGATAATATTCTGTTCCGGAAAGCTAAAGTTGAAATTTCGCAGCAAAATTATTCCGACGCAGCAAAACATCTTCAAAAAATTGTCGATGAATTTGGGGCCGGGTTGCTGGGCGACGATGCACTTTTTATGCTTGCCGAACTGTATAATTACAACCTCGACAAAAAAGAGGAGGCAAAAAAACGATATAAAGAGATGCTTATCCGGTTTCCGGGAAGTGTTTTTACCGACGAGTCGAGAGAAAAATACCGTGAACTACGAAAAATTTACCCCGATAAATTGAATAAGGAAGAGCCGTTAATAGAAGGTGCTAAAAATGAATCGAACCAATAAATCGTATCTGTTTGCAGGAGGCGCTATTTTTTTTTGGTCGACAGTGGCAACTGCATTTAAAATTGCACTGCGCGAATTCGATTTTATTCAGCTTATTTTTTATGCCTCAGCTATTACGTTAATTATTCTTTTTCTTTTCCTGCTGTTTCAGAAAAAAACAGGGTTGCTGTTTCGCCAGTCGCAAAAAGATATTCTCCGATCAATGGCTTTAGGTGCTTTAAATCCGCTACTTTACTATCTTATTCTTTTTAAAGCGTATTCGCTTCTGCCGGCACAAATGGCGCAACCCTTAAATATGACATGGGCAATTGTTCTGGCAATTTTGTCGGTACCGCTACTTGGTCATAAAATTGGATGGATAAGTTTTGTTGCACTTTTTGTAAGTTTTATCGGAGTGGTTTTTATTTCGTCGCAGGGAAGTGTCTCGGGTTTCGAAAACACAAATTGGCAGGGTGTTTTACTTGCACTTTCGAGCTCGGTAATTTGGGCACTCTACTGGATTTTTCACGTACGCGACCAACGCGACCAAATTGTTAAACTATTTCTGAATTTCTTTTTTGGCACCATCTATCTTATTCCGGTTGTCTGGCTCTTTTCTACTTTTAAAATCGAGATAGGAACAAGTTTTTATTCGGTAATTTACATTGGCTTTTTCGAAGCCGGAATAACCTATATTCTTTGGCTGAAAGCGTTGGAGCTGAGCACAAATAATGCAAAAACAGGAACCCTGGTTTTTATTGCCCCGTTTATTTCGCTCATTTTTATCCATTTTATTTTGAAGGAGACTATTTTCGTAACTACTTTTATTGGGTTGATTTTTATTGTTGCCGGAATTTTACTTCAGCAATCAGACCGTTATAGAAATAACCTGTTGTAATAAATCAGTAAATCTGAATTATGAATTCGAAACCACTTAGAATTTTAGGAATCGACCCCGGAACAACTGTCTCCGGTTATGGTTTGGTTGAAATAAGAGATAAGATTCCAGTAATTTTACACATGGGAAATATTACCCCCGGCAAATATTCCGACCACTACCAGCGGTTGAAATACCTGCACGAACGGGCGTTACATTTGGTAAAAGAGTACCGCCCCGATGTGATGGCAATTGAAGCTCCGTTTTATGGAAAAAACGTGCAGAGTATGTTAAAACTTGGTCGCGGACAGGGTGTGTTAATGGCTGCCGCGCTGATGTTTGATGTGCCAATTCACGAATATGCACCGCTTTTGGTAAAACAGGCAATTACCGGAATGGGGCGCGCCTCGAAAGAGCAGGTCGCCTATTTTCTGCAAAAGGTGTACAACTTAAAAGATTTAGATGCCGGCCTCGATGCCACCGATGCGGTGGCTGTAGCCATTTGTCATTTTATTCAGTTAAGTAAACCTGAAAAATCGAAAGAGTATAAAAACTGGAGCGACTTTGTAAAAAAGAATCCGGGGAAAGTAAAATAGTGCACCCGATAAGGTTGAATGTCGTTAATGCAGCAAAACATGCGGGCTGCCGTCCATTATTTTAATTTTTAAAACATTCTCGACATATTGAAAATAGTAGAACAGCCTGTGGTTGAGCTCAAAACCGTAGTCGATGTTTGGCTCGTAACCACTAATTGGCTCGAAAAAAGAGCCGTATTGTCCGCTAGCCGCTTTGGCGTTCCATGCCGCAACATATTTTTGATTCCACTGCTCGTAATACTCTTGCGAACGGTCTGTCGCTTTCGATTTTTGCATCTCGTACCAACTGTCGAATTTACCATCGAAAGTCTCCATAGCATATTCTGTACTATCGTTTTCAATTTGTACATTGTTGGCGTGTTTTGTACTTCTGGCAGCCTTTTGTGTTGAACAGGCAACAACAAAAAGAACAGCGATTAAAACCGGAATTGCTTTTTTCATCTTTTTTATAACTACTTTTCGGGTGTAAATTTACTACGATTTTTATTGCAAAATTGTTTTTAAACTTAAAATTGCTGAAATTTATTCCGAAAACGCATTCAAGTTTTATGCTTAATTTGATTTCGTAAAGTTGGGGCAACCCGCAACTAATTTTTACAACTTAAAGATGTTTATATTAAACGATGTATGGCGGCTTTTTTCTCTGGTATCGCTTTTTACGGCAATTCCGGTTGCAATTATGATTGTGCTCGAAAATCGTTCTCCATATAAAACCATTGCGTGGATTTTAGTGCTTGTTTTGTTGCCAATTATCGGGGTAATCTTCTACCTGTTTTTTGGTCAGGAGTACCGGAAACGAAAACTCTTTTCAAGAAAAAATATTAAAAGTCTGGGGAAAGCGAGACAGCTTTCTTCCGAACAACTTGGGAAATTTAAAAAGCTACAACTCGAATTAAACGACGATGCGTTGGCAAAAGAGAACGTTATTAAATTGTTGCTGAATAACTCGAACTCGTTGTTAACTACCGGAAACAAACTGCAAATATTGGAGGGTGGTGCTCAAACATTTGCTTCAATAATTGAAGCAATAAAGGGTGCAAAACATCATATTCATTTAGAATATTATATTTTCTCGGATGATAAAATTGGCAACAAACTGAAAACTCTGCTTATCGAGAAAAGGAAAAGTGGTGTTAAGGTTCGAATTATAATCGACGATGTTGGAAGTTGGGGGTTGAATAAAAAATTTATTGGCGATTGCAGAAAAAATGGAGTCGAGATTTACTCTTTTATGGAAGTACGTTTCCCGCGGTTTACATCGAAAATGAATTTTAGAAACCATCGGAAAATTGTTATTGTCGATGGGAAAATTGGGTTTACCGGAGGTATTAATGTTGCCGACCGGTATATCGACGGGCTGAAAGGAATTGGCCGTTGGAACGATATGCACTTAAAAATTGAGGGCGATGCAGTAGCGTGTTTACAAGTGGTTTTTTCATCAGACTGGTATTTTTTGGTTAACGAAAACCTGTCGGGGAGGAACTATTTTCCTCCGTTTACCGAAAATGTCGGGGTGCCGGTTCAAATTTCGGCAAGTGGCCCCGACTCCGACTGGCAAAGTATTTCGCAGGCATTTTTTGCCGCCATTACAAATGCACGCGAAAAAGTGTATGTTGTTTCTCCCTATTTAATGCCGCCAAAATCAATTCTGTCGGCGCTCGAAACGACGGCCTTGAGTGGTGTCGATGTGCGTATTATTATTCCTGAAAAATCGGATACAATTACTCCAAAGTGGAGTTCGTTTTCGTATGTCGAGGAGTTGCTCGAAGCAGGAGTAAAAGTCTATTTTTACCAAAATGGGTTTATTCACAGTAAATATATGGTTGTCGATTCGGTGTTTGCAACCATTGGTACATCGAACATGGATTTTAGGAGTTTAGAGACCAATTTTGAGGTAAATGCTTTTATGTACGAAAAGGAGTTTACCAAAAATCTTACAAAAATTTTTATGGCCGATTTAGCTAAATCGCGCCAAATAAAACTAAACGAATGGAAACAGCGGCCGTGGCATTTTAAACTGCGCGAATCGCTGGCTCATATTGTTGCACCAATGATGTAACTACCGGTTATTAAAACGGTAATCGTTCCAAATCAATATTCCCGCCGGTAAGAATAATTCCAACTCTTTTGTTTCTCACGTCAATTTTTTTCTCCAGAATAGCAGCCAGTGGCACCGCCGACGAAGGTTCGATAATAATTTTCATCCGCTCCCAAACCAGTCGCATGGCTGCCACTATATTCTCTTCCGACACTGTTACAATGTTGTCGACACTGGATAAAATAATTTTAAAATTTCTCTCTCCCAGCGATGTAAGCAGCCCGTCGGCAATGGTTTTTGGATTTTTAGAGGCGATAAATTTTTTTGAATGGAACGAGCGGAAAGCATCGTCGGCACCGGCAGGTTCGGCAGCAATAATTTTACAGTTGGGCAACAGAGTTTTTGTTGAAATTGCCGTGCCGCTTAACAATCCGCCCCCACCAACTGGAGTAATAATACTATCAAAATCTTTCTTCTCTTCAATCATCTCTTTTGCTGCTGTTCCCTGTCCGGCAATTACATAAAAGTTGTTGTACGGATGAACTTCGTTGGCACCGGTTCTCTCAACTACTTTTGCCAGTGTTGTTTCGCGTGCTTGTAGCGTGGGAGCGCAAAATGTAATGCTTGCATTGTAGCCGGCAACAGCTCTCTTTTTTATCTCGGGCGAATTGTCGGGCATAACAATATGGGCTGGAATTCCCCTTAACTTTGCCGCCAAGGCAACTGCTGCCGCATGATTTCCCGACGAGTGTGTGGCAACGCCTTTTTTTGCTTCCGTTTCCGATAGAGAAAAGATTGCATTTATTGCTCCGCGAAATTTAAATGCTCCCACTTTCTGGAAATTCTCGCATTTAAAAAAAAGCCGGCCTCCAACAATAGTATCTATTGCCGATGAGGTAAAAACCGGTGTGCAATGAGCATACTTTTTTATAATATCGTGTGCTTTTTCAATGTCGGAATACGTTGGAATAAACAGCATAGATTTATTGTTCCTGTATAAATTTACATTTTCAATTTATTGCATTTTATTTGTCGTCGAAGAAAAACGCGTTAACTCCTTTTGTTCCGGTGCGAATTTTAAAAACTCCTCCGGCGCTAGGATATTTCAATAGCTCTTCGTTGCTGGTTCCTGTTCGGGCAGTTGTAATGTAGAGCGTTCCTAAATCTTCGTCGCCAAAAGCACACGAAGTAACATTTTTGGCCGGTACTTCAATTTTTCGAAGTAGCTTGCCACTCTCCGGATTCCAGCATCCTACGGCGGCACCGCCCCAAAGTGCAATCCACAAATTTCCGTCAGCGTCAATGGTCATTCCATCGGGCGACCCAATCTCTTTCTGAATTTCAACAGCAACTTTCTTATTTGTAATTTCGCCTGTCGCGTTGTTGTAGTTGTACTGAAAAACTTTTTGTGTTGGCGTATCGATATAGTACATTTTTGTTTTGTCGGCCGACCATACAATCCCGTTCGAGATGGTAACTTTTGTAATCATTTTATGAATTGAACTGTCCGGGTCGAGTCGATACAACGTGCCTGCATCTTTCTCCATTTTCAGGCTCATTGTTCCTGCCCAAAACCGACCGGCAGGGTCGCATTTCCCATCGTTAAAACGGTTGCCGGGAAGGTTGTTCTCCGGATTTGCAATACGTTTTTTCGAACCTGTTTTCGGGTTTAACATGTAAATGCCGTTTTGCAATGCAACCAGTACCTGCCCGGTTTCGGTGGGTACTGCAGTGCCAATGCGCTGTCCGGTAAACAGCTCTTTGTTGTTGCCTGTTTTCGGGTTATAAAAGTTGAGAATTTTCCCTTCAATATTTATCCAAACGAGTTCTCCGGTTCTGTAATTCCAAATTGCTCCTTCTCCCAATTCCGACTTCGAATCGATTGCCAACGTATTCGTGTCTGTTTTTTTTGTTGAACACGATAAAAAGAGTAGCAGGGTTGAGAATAGCAAAAGCGTTGTAATTTTCATTTTCCGGAATTAAATGCTTTCAATGAGTTTTTTCATTAAAAGTGTCATTTTGGGTTCTGCTTTCATTGCCACTTCCTGCACCTCTTCGTGCGAAACTTCTACAATTTCGCCCGGAACGCCGCTGTCGGTAATAATAGAAATTCCAAAAACATTCATATTCATATGGCGGGCAACAATTACTTCGGGTACGGTCGACATTCCAACAACATCGGCACCAAGAATGCGGAACATCTTGTATTCGGCCGGCGTTTCGTATGTGGGGCCCGAAACCCCTACGTAAACCCCTTCTTTAATGTTGATGTTGTGTTCGAGTGCAATTAATTTTGCTTTGTGTTGCAGCCGTTTGTCGTAACATTTACTCATATCAGGGAACCGCGGCCCCAGCTCGTCGATGTTTTTCCCGCGTAATGGGTGTTCCGGGAAAAAGTTAATGTGGTCGGTAATGACCATAATATCGCCAACTTTATATTCAGGATTGAGCCCGCCCGAAGCGTTCGAAACAAACAAATTTTTTATGCCTGCAAGCTTTAGAACCCGCACCGGAAAAGTAACTTCGGACATCGAATAGCCTTCGTAAAAATGAAAACGTCCCTGCATGGCAAGTACCTCTTTTTTCCCAAGTTTGCCGTAAATCAATCTTCCGGCATGTCCTTCAACGGTTGAAACAGGAAAGTTTGGAATCTCTTGAAAAGGTATCGAATCAATTATTTCAATTTCGTTTACCACTCCGCCCAAGCCTGTTCCTAAAATTATTCCAATTTCGGGTTTACTTTTTATTCTTTCGGTTATAAAGTTCGCGGTTGCTTTTATTTTCTCCAACATAGTTTAAAATTTTATTATTAAATGCTTTCCCTTCATCTTCGAGGAATTTAACTTTTACGGGTAAATAGTAGAGTGCTGTTTTAATTTCATCCGGTAAATTATCGAACTCTTTTAAGCGCATTGCATCTTTTTCGGTGGTAATAATTATTTTCTTTTCCGAATGAATTGACTCAAATTTATTTGTTATAGAGAGAAGATCGTTGTCGGAATAGTTGTGATGATCGGGGAACGTGAGAATCTCTGTTCTTTCTGAAAACTGTTGCAGGTATTTATGAATATTTGCCGGCGAAGCAATTCCGGTTACAATCAGCAACGAAAAATCTTTTGCCGTATAAAAATCGTTGTTCAGTTCCCCGCCATTAAAAACGGGTTCCAATTTTTGATAGTCAAGTGTTGTGAAAAATAGTTTCTGATAGGGTTTCAGATTCACATCTTTCATCAAAATTCTCCTCATAATAGGAGATATTTCGTTGGGGCATTTTGTGAAAATAATAATATTTGCCCTTCGCATTTGGAGCGTGCTTTCGCGTAATCTTCCGGCGGGTAAAAGCGAATCGTTTTTTATTTGCCGCGTATAATCAATCAATAAAATATTTATTCCGGGCGAAATTCTCCGGTGTTGAAATGCGTCGTCGAGCAGTACAACGTCGGGAATGGTTTCGTTTTGTGAACTCAATAAATTCTCGGCTCCAACAACCCGGTTTTCGCAAACCGAAACCGTAATTTCGGGAAACTTGTTTTTAATTTGAAGGGGTTCGTCGCCAACTTCAATGGCAGTGGAATTTGTTTCAACAAACCGGAATCCGGATGTTTTTCGTTTGTAACCCCTGCTTAATGTGGCAACTTTAAACTTTTTGCTAAGCAGGTTTACAAGGTACTCAACGTGTGGTGTTTTCCCGGTTCCGCCAACAGTAATGTTGCCAATCGAAATAATTGGCACGTCGAATTCTCTCGATTTTAACAGGTTTAAATCGAACATTTTATTGCGAACAGAAACAGCAAAACCGTATGCCCACGAAAGCGGATAAAGAAAAAATTTAACCATTAATTTAGCTTCTTAACAGGTTGGCTAAGGTACGAAAAAAAGGATGTACCTAAAAAAGATACATCCTTCTCTTTGTGAAATAATTATAATTAATTCACCGAAATATTGTATGGCATTCGTGCAAAAATGCCGTTCATTTCCGATGCCTTTTTTAAATAGTTGTAATAGCGATATTTATCTCCTAATTCGCTTTTAATAAACCACACTCGAACATTGTCGGTGGTCATTTTAAACAGCTCCTCAAACGGGTCCGACTGTTTTGGCAGCGAAACGGTGCGGTAATTGTCGAGATTTTCCATTTTTGCTGCCAGTTTAATGGCGTCTTCAAGCCCGCCAAATTCATCAATTAGTCCAATCTCTTTTGCATTTTCGCCACTCCATACTCGGCCTTGCCCAATTTTATCAACCTCCTCTTTGGTCATTCCGCGCCCTTCGGCAACGTGCGAAATAAAAGTGTCGTAACCCTCTTCAATATTTTTTTGCATCATTTGTCTTTCGTAATCAGTCATCGGACGTGTTAGTGCAAGTAAATCGGAATTTTTATTTGTTTTTACAACATCGGTTGTTATCCCGAGTTTGTCGTTTAATAATTTGCCAATATTCGGAATTTGTCCGAAAATACCAATCGAGCCGGTAATTGTATTGGGACTTGCAACAATTTTGTCGGCTGCACACGATAAATAATAACCACCCGATGCAGCAACATTGCCAAACGAAACAACAACTGTTTTTTCGTCGGCAGCCAGTTTTACTTCGCGCCAAATTGTTTCCGAATCGAAAACAGTTCCTCCCGGAGAGTTAATTCGTAGTACAATAGCTTTGTAGCTGCTGTCTTGCCTGGCTTTTCTAATTTCTTTCGAGAGTTTGTCGCCATCAATATAATCTCCCGAGACCGACATTCCAATATTTCCGCTGGCATAAATAACAGCAATTTTATTGCGGCTGTATTTTTTCTTAAATCCTTTTACCGGAGCATCTGCATATTTCGATGCGTTAATTACAGGAATTCCTTTCGTTCCTTTTGTCCCTGTAATTTCGCGTAGGTCGTCCAACACTTCATCTTTATATTTTACTTCGTCAACCAGCCCTGTTTCTACTGCTCTTTTGCCTTTGTTAAAGGTTTGTACCTCGTCGGCCAACTCGTTCAATTTTGCTACCGTGATGCCTCTTTTTCCCGAAATTCCTTTTAGCATATGATTCCATAAACTTCCCATGTAGGTAAGTTGTTGTTCACGATTCTCTTTGCTCATTTTGTCGAGAAGAAAAGGTTCAACAGCCGCTTTAAATTTTCCGTGTCTCACAATTTGCATCTCAACGCCAATCTTTTTTAATGCATTTTTAAAAAACATCATCTCGCCTCTAAGTCCTCTAAAATCAACCGAAACCTCGGGGTGAATTACAATTTTATCGGCAACAGTGGCCAGATAATAAGCTTTTTGTCCTAAAGTATAATTGCCGGCGTAGGCATAAATGGGCTTGTCGCAACTGTCTTTAAATGCAATTAGTGCATTTCTAATCTCTTCAACGGTGGCCATTCCTCCGGCAATTACCGAAAGTTTTAGGTAAACACCTTTAATTCGGTCGTCGTATGCTGCTTTTTTTAACGACTTGGTAATGTCGTCTAATCCTACCTGTTTTGTCTTGTTAAATCCAGGAATATCAATGTTCTCGAAAGGGTCTTTTGCAGCCCGGTCAACAATTTGGCGGTCTAAATCTAAAACCAGCATCGAGTTGTTTTTTACCGACACCTCTTTCTCTGTCGATGAAATAACTACTCCGATAATCATAAAAAACAGAAACAATCCAACAATTGAAATTGCTACTACACCTACAATTGTTGCGAATACATATTTAAAAAATTCTTTCATTTTATACTGTGTTGTTAAATTCGTTATTAACTTTATTGCATTGGTACATGAAAAGTTTAAAAATTACAAATATACAATTCCATGCATAATGTTTTTTTAGGAATAGGTGGAAACACAGGTAATAAACAGAAAAACTTCGAAGATGTTTATGCTGTTGTTGAAAAAGAGATGGGGAAGATAGTAAAAGCATCGTCTGTTTACGAAACTCCACCCTGGGGTTTTCAATCCGACGATGTTTTTTGGAATAGTGTAATTGAAATCGAATCGTCTTTTTCGCCTGAAGAACTTCTCCAAAAGATACATTCAATCGAAAATCAATTTGGAAGAATTCGCAATATGCACGAGGGTTATTCTTCGCGCCCCATCGATATCGATATTTTGTATTTCGACGATTTATATATGGAAACCGAAACATTAATAATTCCACATCGCCGCATGCATCTCCGAAAATTCGTATTGGTGCCTCTTAACGAAATTGCTCCAACATTAAAGCATCCACTGTTGCGTTTAACAAGTTTCGAGATGTTAGAAAATTGTAAGGATCAGTCGGTAATTAAAAAAATCTTCAACTGATAGCCACTCTTTTTATGAAGTTGTTACTTTCGTTAGGTGCAACAAAATACTTGAACTATTGATATCGATTTAATAATGATTCTGAATGTTTTTATAATATTTTTGCACTAATTCGTAAGTTTGCTTTTCGTTTGAAATAAACATAAGTTATGAGAAAATATAGTTTGATAAAGAGTTTAATCGTTTTTGCTATCCTAAGTTGGTTTGTTACCCCGGCATTTGCCGACGAGTGGCCAACCTATCAGAAAAATGCAAACAGAAGTTGTGTAACTGCTGAGAATTTGCGGTTACCACTGAATCTTCAATGGCAGTTTAATTCGGCCGCTGTGCCGAAACCAGCGTGGGCAGAACCGGCAAAAACTGATTTTTGGCACAGGGAGGCAAATCTGAAACCACGTGTAATTTACGACAAAGCGTATCATGTAATCAGTGCCGAAAATAAAGTGTTTTTTGGCTCTTCAGCCGACGATAAAATATATTGTCTCGATGCAAAAACCGGTGCCGAAATCTGGTCGTTTTATACCGGTGGTCCTGTTCGGCTTGCACCAACTTATTCCGACGGACTGCTTTACACCGGCTCCGACGATGGTGTAGTTTACTGTTTAAATGCCAAAACAGGAGAACTGGTTTGGAAAATAAATACTGCCGAAGGAAAGCGTTTTATTCCCGGAAACGAAAGAATGATCTCTATTTCGCCAATACGCACAGGTGTTTTGGTCGACAATGGAACTGCCTATTTTTGTTCGGGAATGTTTCCGAACGAGGGGGTTGAATTGTATGCTGTAAACGCTGCAACCGGTGAAATTGAATGGAAAAAAAACAATATGCAAATATCTCCGCAAGGGTATTTGTTGCTCTCCGATAAAAATATTTACATTCCTAGCGGACGGACAACCCCGTATGTTTTTTCGCGAAAAGATGGTGAATACATTGGGCGTTTTAAAGGTAACGGTGGAACTTACGCACTGTTAGTTAACGATGAAGTTATTTTTGGTGGTGGCGACGAGGGAGAGTTAAATTGCAACATTCCGAACAAAGATGAAGACGACCAGATTGCATCATTTTTGGGACTGCAAATTATTGTAAGGGGCGATACTTCGTATTTACGATCGGATAGCGAATTGTCGGCGATTAGCCGAAACAAATACATAAAAGGTTATAAAGCGTGGAGTGAAGTGGAGGAAGAAAAAAGCGACTTTTCGAATGAACTTTGGGATTTAAGAGAAGACCGGAAATTTGCGGTGACGGAGGATGAGATTGCCAAAATTGATAAAAAAATTGAAAAACTGATAAACAAAATAGACAAGTACGACAATAAACGCGAAGAGATTGAAGCGGGTGGATTAATCTGGAAAGATAAAATTGAAGCTTCGTATTCGATGATTCTTGCCGGAAAGTCGTTGATTGTTGGAGGTAACGGGAAAGTTGAAATTTTTAATTCAGAAACAGGAAAAAAGCTTTGGACCACAAAGGTTGAAGGTGTGGCCTATTCGCTGGCAGTTGCCAATGGGAATTTGTTTGTAAGTACCGACAAAGGGAAAATCTACAGTTTTGTTGGAGCCGATTTTACAAATCAGCGAATTCAGAATCAACGGATTGTTGAAAATCCATATAAAGATGCACCCAATTCCGATGTGATTTTAAAAGCTGTTAATAAGATAAAAGAGAGTGGAGTTGAAAAAGGGTACTGTTTGGTGGTGGGAAGCGAAAACGGCCATTTAATGTACGAACTGGCTAAACAGACCAACCTTAAAGTTGTAGGAATTGAAGATGACCCTGAAAAAGTTGAAAAGTCGCGTCGGTTGTTAAATAGTGCCGGTATTTATGGCGAACAAGTTTCGGTAATTGCCGGTTCGCTCGATAAACTTCCAATAAGCAAATATTTTGCAAATATAGTTACATCCGAAAAAATGTTGCTGACAGGCGAACTCCCGGCCACGGCTGACGAAATTTTCCGCGTAACAAAACCGTTTGGCGGAATGGCAATTATGGGTACCAAAACCGGTGACGAACAGAAATTAAAAAGCTGGGCAAATAGTTCGGAAGAGAGCTGGGCAGTTGAAAACGGTTGGGCACTTTTAACCCGTGGCAAAATCGAAGGAGCAGGGGAGTGGACGCATCTTTATTCCAATCCCGGAAATACTTCGTGCAGTAACGATCCTGTTCAGAAACCTTTGCAAATTCAGTGGTTTGGCCGTCCCGGCCCGCGCGAAATGATAAACAGGCACAGCCGGCCGATGTCTACGTTGTTTAAAAACGGAAGGTTATTTGTGCCGGGCGACAACCGTATTATTTGTGTCGATGCGTATAACGGAACTCCGTTGTGGAAGAAATATGTCCCCGGTTCGCGTGTGCTTGGCGCGTTAAAAGATTGCGGTACAATGGCAGTGGCTGACGATTATGTTTATGTGGCTGCCGGACAAACTGCTCTTGGTTTTAATGTTAAAACCGGCAAACAGGAGGTTGTTCTCGAAGCTCCACAACTTATTGAAGGGCAGGATAGTAAATGGGGATACGTCGCACTGGTTGATGACCAGATCTTTGGCTCAGGGAAAAAGCCGTCGGCATCGTTTACAATTGTTGGGCGCATTAACTGCGATCAGTTCGAAAACGATTACCGGGAAATGGTGATGAGTGACTATCTGTTTTCTCTCGACCGCCATTCGGGAGATAAATTGTGGGAATATAAAGGAGTGGTTTTTAACAATACAATTACAATTGGCGACGGATATATCTATTTTATTGAAAGCCGGAATAATAAGGCAGTAATGGATTTTGATGGAAAATTAAGAGTCGATTATTTTTGCGAAGAACCTACTTTTATTGTAAAACTTAATATGAAAACCGGAGAAAAAGAGTGGGAAAAGGAGTTTAAATTTCCGTTTGATCAGATAATGTATCTGGCTTATTCCGACGGAGTTTTATTGACTACCGGTTCTTTTAATAAAGGTAATTATGCAAATTACGCATTGTTTGCATTCGATGGAAAGTCGGGCGAAAATCTTTGGACAGACTCATTCCGTGCGGGGAAAATGAATTGGGATACTCGCAGCGATGATTCTACAATAGGTGGTTCACACGGCGAACAGTGGCAACATCCGGTAATAATTGCCGGTAAAATTGTGTTGCCTCCCTACAATTTCGATTTGCATACCGGAAACAGAGGCGATCTGTTTTTAACTCGCGGAGGTGGCGGTTGTGGCGGAATTTCAGGCTCGGCTTCAAATTTGTTTGCCCGCGGCTCGAACCCGAGAATTTATGATATTGAAGGCGAACAAAGTGGCGACGCTATTTCGCAGGTAAACCGTCCGGGATGTTGGATAAATATTATTCCCGCCGGAAATGTAGTTTCAATTCCGGAGGCAAGTTCGGGGTGCACCTGCAATTATCCAATCCAGACTTCAATTGTGTTTGTGTCGAAATATTAAATTCCCGGTAAAATCCAATACATACAAAAGTGATGGCTATTACGAGTGGCCACCCATTTTTTTGAATGGCCATAATGAGGAAATGTCGAAGGCAAAAGGGTAGGAAAACCAATCACAATTTTAGTTGGACAGCAAAATAGAGTTGAACGTTAACGAAACACACTCGCAGGGTGTTTAAATCTGGTTAAAGAGGTTTTATGGATAAAAAAATAATATCGATATTGATTTTTATGGTGGTTGCAAATGTTGCAATGGCATGTCGTTACACAGTTCGCGAAATAGGGTTTGCCGATTTTGGCAAAGATTCGTACCATCTGGTTTTTTTCGACGACAGCAGAATTACGGATGAAAACGCAAAACTTTTTGCAAAAATATCGGGGGCGGCACTGCTCGACGCAAATATAATTGTACACATTATTAATATAGAAAAAGGCGACACTTCGGCGTTTGTACAATACTATAAGAAATACGACAACAACAGTTTGCCGAATGTGATACTTGTTTCGCCCGAAAAACGTACAAAAGCGTTTTACTTCGATTTATCGGGTAATTTTTCGGAAACGGTCTGGAGTATGCTTGAAGAGATACTTACTTCGCGGGCACGTTATCAACTAAAAAAGAATATTATAAAATCGTACGGAGTTGTTTATTTTATTGAAGGTAAAAACGTAGATGAAAACGATAAAGCGCGCGAAATTATTGATAATGCAGTTGCAGAAATAAAACGGGTGATGAGTTCGTTGCCAAAACCGGTAAATATTCCGCCCGCAATTATTACAATAAAAGCAGATGAAATTGAAAGTGAAGATGTACTGCTCTGGAGTTTGGGGTGGGAACCGGCAGATGTTGAAAAGCCTGCCGTTGCGTTAATTTATGGGCGTGGCAGAAGAATGGGCCCACTGTTAAAAGGCGATAAAATTAAACCCGATGTTGTGCAAAATATGCTTCGTTTTATTGGCGAAGATTGCGAGTGCGGGCTCGACAGAAGCTGGATGCTGGGAACGATGATTCCATTGCGCTGGAACTCGAAACTTAAAGCAGGCGTTTTAAAACAGTATGGTTTCGATGCCGAAAATCCAATGGTAATTTCCGAAATGAGCCAGATTTTATCGGTTGCTCCAAAGCAGGTTAACAACTCGATAAATACCGATTTATTATACGGTTATTCCGAAAACGTGCTTGCCATTACCGATTCGATAAAGAGAATTGAACCCGAACCGGATTACTCCGACAGTGAGTCGGATAGCGTATTAAATACGCTGATTATAACTTTATTGGGTTTGTTGGTGGTAATAGTTATCGGAGGTATTATTTTTGTCCGGTTAAAAAACAGAAATTCGTAAATATGATTTCATTGATATTAAAAGAGATCGCAGGCCGCAAAATCAATTTTATTTTTGGTGTGACTGCAGTTATTGTTGCCGTTGCATTTTTTGTTTCGTTTTATACATCGAGCGAAGCATCGAATCGCGAAACCATACGACTTACCCGCGATATGGGTTTTAATCTCCGGATAATTCCGAAGGAGACAAATATGGATGAGTTTTGGGTTACCGGATTTTCGAATATTTCGATGCCGGAAGAGTACGTTTTACGCTTCAATAAATTTAAAGATTTTTCGTATGCACATTTAACGGCAACACTTCATAAAAAAGTTGTGTGGCAAAATATGAATGTAATTCTAACCGGAATTTCACCCGAAATTGAACCGTCGGGAAAGAAGAAAGCACCGATGATTTTTTCCATTCAACCTAAAACTGTTTACCTGGGATACGAAGTGGCAAAAGCTTTTAATCTTGAACAGGGCGATACAATTAATTTGTTCGGGAATAAATTTACCGTAGCGAAAACGCTGACCGAAAATGGCAGCGACGACGATATCCGGATTTTTGCGCCGCTCCACGAAGTGCAGTCGATGTTAAATATGGAGGGGAAAATAAACGAAATAAAAGCACTCGACTGTCTCTGTTTAATTGATGCACACACCGATGCCATTCAGCTTTTGCGCAACCAGCTCGACGAAGTTCTGCCAGAGGGGAAAGTAATTTTAAACCAAACAATTGCTGTTGCCCGCGAAAAACAGCGACATATGTTCGAACGTTATTTTGCAATGTTAATTCCGGTGTTGTTGTTTGTTGCGGCAATATGGATTGGAATTCTCGCATTTTTTAATGTGAAAGAACGACAGCAGGAGATAGGAATTCTTCGTGCAGTTGGGTATGGTGCAGGCAAAATTGCCTGGCTATTTTTTGGCCGGGCTCTGTTGCTCGGTGTTATTGGTGCAGTGCTCGGGTTTATTATTGGTACAGTATTTTCGCTGATTTACGGCCCCGATGTTTTTATTGTAACTGCACAGGCGATAAAACCAATATACAGTTTGTTATTCTGGTCGGTAATTGTTGCCCCGCTATTTGCAGCGCTCGCTTCGTTTATTCCCACAATGATTGCAATTTCAACCGATCCGGCTTTAACTTTAAGAGACAACTAAAATGATACAGGTAAATAATATCATAAAAACATATAATACGGGCGAACAGCAGGTAAATGCGCTCGACAAAGTTTCGCTAAAAATAAACCGTGGCGAGTTTGTTGTTATCCGTGGAGCAAGTGGAAGCGGTAAAACAACTCTGTTGCTCACACTTGGCGCAATGTTAAACCCGACATCGGGAGACTATATTTTTAATGGCAACAATGTATATTCGATGAGCGGTAACGAAAGAAATCGGTTTCGTGCCAAAAA
Organism: Draconibacterium sp.; assembly: GCA_015493625.1. Classification (GTDB taxonomy): domain Bacteria; phylum Bacteroidota; class Bacteroidia; order Bacteroidales; family Prolixibacteraceae; genus Draconibacterium. The sequence goes on from WGCT01000378.1 coordinate 28,066, forward strand.
TATCGGTTTTGTTTTTCAGATGTTTCATCTGTTGCCCTATTTAACACTACTCGAGAATGTTACAATTCCAACATTTGGAAAAAACAGAGAGCAGGCAAAAAAACTGCTTAACGAGTTGGGTTTGGGTGAGCGGATAACACATAAACCGTTTGCGCTAAGTGCCGGCGAAAAGCAGCGCACTGCAATTGCACGGGCACTTATCAATAGTCCTGAATTAATTCTTGCCGATGAACCCACCGGAAATCTCGACCCCGAAAATACCGATGAAGTGATAAATATTTTTTCCCGTTATCATAAACAGGGTGGAACAGTAGTAGTTGTTACCCACGGAACAGAAGCAGATAAATTTGCCGACAGAATAATTTCGCTTAAAAACGGACGGATTGAGTAAATGATTTTCACTAATGTTTTACCATAGATTTACAAGTTTTTGATTGGTGGTTTTTAGCCTGCTTTTGCCCGTAGCCGATTCTTGTAGTACTAGGTAGCTAACACCCTCACAGGAAGTGAAAGTATAATTTATGAAACGAATCTGAGCCGGTTAGGTGCAAAATGCTGGTTGCTCCTTATAAGAAATTGGTATATCAGATTAATCGCCAATCGTTTTTAAATTGCTATTAAAGGTATCTTCACATTTAGTTTCCCGCCTAAGTTCATTATGTCTTCTATATAATGTATAATGTAATCCTTCAATCCGGACTCCTTTCTTGTTCGAAAGTTGTGTTCAATTAGATGTATTGCTTTAATGTTTTGGTATTTATTTATGGTATTTTTTGTTTTGGTTAACACAGAGGTAACATAAGGTTTAGGTAAAAAAGTGTATTGATTTCATTGATATTCAAAAGGTTGAGTTTTTCAGGTTCAATAAAGTCAAAAAATGGTTATAAAAACATTTTGAATAGCGGCGAGTGTGATTACTTTTGCAGCCGCTTTAACAGCGAAAGTTCATTGGAATGATG